>NZ_JCBANC010000067.1:0-34528 GCF_059760815.1 Achromobacter sp. 1012554356
CCCCTCGCTCGCACCCGTCCCGTCACCAGCCGCTCCGTGAGTTGCCGGCGTTGGGTGGCGGAGCGGGTGGAGTTCTTGCGTTATTGCCTCGGGCGGGGCGGGGCGAAGGTCTTGCGGGGCCGCCAAAATCGGCCGCGCGGGCGGCCTTCTTTGACGTTTGGGTGTCTTGCGTCGTGATGATGACGCTGCGCGCTGGTGGCGGGGTGTTTGTCGTTAGACGCCTGTGCGCGCCCGCGCCGCCGTCAGGTGTCTGACACCCCTACGAGATGGGCGTGGTATTGCAGCTGGCCTGCCCGGGTGTCTGACACCCATCGAAGCGCCAGCGTCGCTTCAAGCCTTTGAATCAGCGCTTCTCCAGCGCCAACCTCAACCCGAACGCAATAAACACCGCCCCGGTCACACGGTCCAGGCCGCGGGTGACGGCCGGGCGGGAAAGCCAGCGGGCCAGGGGCCGGGTTGCGGCCACCAGAAGGACGAACCACAGCATGCCGACGATCGCGTGAACCGTGGCGAGCAACAGGCTGAAGCGCAGGACGTCGGTGCCGGCGGGGATGAATTGCGGCAGGAATGTGATGTAGAAAACACCGACCTTGGGGTTCAGCGCATTGGTGAGGCAGCCGCGCACGAACCAGCCGGTGGCGGTGCTGCTGGGGCGGGCGGGAGTGGCCAGGATGCCGGTGGGTGATGCCATCGCGGTCTTGCGGCGGGAGCGGGTGCTCCACAGCAGCTTGATGCCCAGATAGAACAGGTAGATCGCGGCGCAGATGCGTAGAGTGTCGTAGGCGAGCGTGGACACGGCCAGCAGCGAGCCCAGACCGAATGCCGCGATGGCGCCCCACAGCAGGCAGCCGGCGCTGATGCCCAATCCGGCCATTAGCGCCCGGCGGCTGCCTTCGACGGCGGCGGTGCGCAGGACCAGGGCGTTGTCCAGGCCGGGCGTGATGGTCAGGATGGCGGCGGCCAGGGTGAAGGCTAGTAGGGCGGCGGTGGCGGTCATGGCGGGCGAATATTGAATGGCGCTGCCGGCAGGATTGGCCCGGCGGACGCCCGGCAAGTGTAACGCTCCCGCACCGCCCGGTTATCATGGCGGCCTTCCCGCAATTCGCTTTTCAACGGACTTACGCCATGGCCCTGCGCGCCACCATTTACAAGGCCGACCTGAACGTCGCCGATACCGATCGCCACTACTACGGCAGCCACGGGCTTACCGTGGCGCGCCATCCGTCCGAGACGGACGAGCGCATGATGGTGCGGTTGCTGGCGTTTGCGATGCACGCGCAGGAGGAGCTGGCGTTCACGAAGGGGCTGAGCGATACCGACGAACCGGACCTGTGGGTGAAGGACCTGACTGGCGAGATCAAGCTGTGGATCGAGGTGGGCCAGCCGGAAGAGCGCCGGATTCTGCGTGCCTGTGGCCGCGCCGATGAGGTGATCGTGTATTGCTATGGCGGGTCGGCCAGCAAGATCTGGTGGGATGGGGTGCGTAACAAGCTCGAGCGCACGCGCAACCTGAAGGTGGTGAATCTGCCGTCGGAGCAGTCGAAGGCGCTGGGCAAGCTGGCGGAGCGCACGATGCAGCTTAACGCCAATATCTCGGACGGCGTGGTGTATTTCTCGGCGGAGAAGGGCGAAGTGACGATCGAGCCGGAGGCCTGGCGTTAAAAATCGGGGCCGGGGCTTGCGCTTCGGAATATGGCGGGCGTAATATGACGATCATCATATTTTCGGTGTCGCGATCATGTCCGCCTCCCGCAAGGAACAATCCCACGAACGCATCGTCGATGCGGCTGCGCGCGCGATCCGGCGCGCGGGGTATTCCGGGGTAGGCGTCGCGGACGTCATGAAAGAAGCCGGGCTGACGCACGGCGGCTTCTACGCACATTTCCCGTCGCGCGATGCGCTGCTGGCAGCGGCAATGGAACGTGCCGGCCAGGACGGCGCGGCGCGGATGGCTCAGGGCATGGCGCGCCGCCGCGCCGAGGGCGCCAGCCCGTTGCGCGCCTGGGTGGAAACCTATCTCAGCGATGCGCATCTGACTGGCTGCGAACGGGGGTGTCCCGTGGCGGCGCTGGCGTCGGAGATTCCTCGCCAGTCGGAAGACGTGCGCGAGGCGGCGGCGAGCCGGGTGCAGCGGTTGCTGGAAGCGGTACAGCAGGTGCTGCCCGCCGATGCTGGCGACCACGCGGCGGCTGCGGTGTTGAGCACCCTGGTAGGCGCGCTGCAACTGGCACGGGCTTTGGGTGACAACCCGAGCGGACGCGCGGTGCTGGCATCCGCCCGCCAGACGGTCCTGGACCAGTACGACCACGAGGGCGCTGCAGCCTCTCACTGATTGATTTTCGCGGCCGCATTGCGCGGCCGTTTTGCTGTCCTTGAATATGATGGTCATCATATTTATAAATACCGAAACCAACTCACTCACACCCATTACCCCTCAGGAATGCCCATCATGGAACTCAAGAACGCCGTAGTTTTCATCACCGGGGCCAATCGCGGCCTGGGTCTGACCTTTGCCCGCGAGGCGCTGGCCCGCGGCGCCCGCAAGGTGTACGCCGCCGCGCGCGATCCCTCCACCATCACGCTGGAAGGCGTGGTGCCGGTGAAGCTGGACGTGACGCGCGCTGAAGACGTGGCGGCCGCGGCGGAGCTGGCCAAGGATGTGACGCTGATCATCAACAACGCGGGCATTGCGGACTTCGGCGGGTTTCTGGCCCCGGGCAGCGTGGAGTCGGCGCGCCGTCATCTGGATGTGAATCTGTTTGGGCCGCTGCTGGTGGCGCAGGCCTTCGCGCCGGTGCTGGCCGCGAATGGCGGCGGAGCGATTCTGAATGTCCTGTCGATCGCGAGCTGGGTGAACAGCCCGGTGCTGGGCGTGTACGGAATGAGCAAGTCCGCGGCATGGGCGCTGACGAACGGGCTGCGCCAGGAATTGCGCGAGCAGAACACCCAGGTGCTGGGCCTGCACATGGGATTCGTGGATACCGATCTGACCAAGGGCATCGACGCCCCGAAGTCCACGCCGCAGGCCATCGTCACCCAGGCGTTTGATGCGCTGGAAGCCGGCGAGCGGGAAGTGCTGGCCGACGAACGGACCCGCCAGGTCAAGCAGGGCCTGTCCGCCAGTCCGTCGGTTTATCTGTAAACGCAAGGATCGGGTCGTCATGCGAACCAACTCCACTTCCGCGGGCGCTTCGGCAGCAGGCATGGGCGCCGCGTCGCCCGCAACCACCGCCCCGCAAGCCTCCCCCTGGCCCGTCTTCTGGATCGCCAGCATTGCCGTCTTCCTGGTGTCGCTGGACAGCACGATGCTGTACGCGGCATTCGGCGCCCTGCGGGAAGGGTTCCCAACGGCCTCCGCCGCCGACATGTCGTGGGTGCTCAACGCCTACACGGTGGTCTTTGCCGCAATGCTGATCCCATCGGGCGGATTGGCCGACACGCATGGCCGCAAGCGCATGTTCATGGGCGGGGTGCTGTTGTTCCTGGCGGCGTCCGCGGCCTGTGGGCTGGCGGCCACGGAACAGTGGCTGATCGCCGCGCGCGTCCTGCAGGCAGTGGGCGCGGCGCTCTTGACGCCGGCGTCGCTGTCGATCGTGCTGGCGGCGTTTCCGGCGTCGCAGCGGTCGGTCGCGGTCAGTCTGTGGGGCGCGGTAGGCGGACTGGCGGCGGCGGTGGGACCCAGCCTGGGCGCGTTCGTGGTGGACGTGGCGGGTTGGCCGTGGGCGTTCTACATCAACCTGCCGCTGGGCGCGGTGTCGCTGTGGTTCGGCGCGGGGATGCTGAAGGAGTCGGTCAAGCCCGACGCGCGCCGCCGCGTGGATGGCGTGGGCATGGCGCTGCTGATGGTGGGCGTGGGCGCGGTGGCCCTGGCCATCGTGCAATCGGAATCGCCGACGTGGCAGCGCAGCGAACTGGCGATCGCGGCGGCGGTGGGCGTGATGGCGCTGATCGCCTTCGTGGCCTGGGCGCGCGTGACCCCGCACCCGCTTGTGGACCTGGCGCTGTTCAAGCACCGCACCTACCGCTACGTGAACCTGGCGACGCTCAGTTTCGGCATCGCCTTTGCCATGATGTTCTTCGCGTTCTTCTTCTACATGACGGGCGTGTGGCATTACAGCCTGCCGCGCGCTGGGCTGGCGGTGACGCCGGGTCCGCTGCTGGTGATGCCGACGGCGATCATCACCGGCCGGCTCGCGGCGCGGATGGGGCATCGGCCTTTTCTGGTGGGCGGCGCGCTGGTGTATGCGGCAAGTGGCTTGTGGTTTCTGCTGGTGCCGGGCGCCGAGCCCGCGTACCTGACCGAATGGCTGCCGGGTTTGCTGCTTAGCGGCATCGGCGTGGGCATGGTGCTGCCGTCGCTGTCGGGCGCGGCGGTGAACCGGTTGCCGGCCCAGCATTACGCCGTGGGCAGCGCCGTCAACCAGGCGACTCGCCAGGTGGGCGGCGTGCTGGGCGTGGCGATCACGGTCCTGCTGCTGGGACATGGCGTCGCCAGCCATGCGGATTTCTCGCCGATTTACGGCGCGCACGTGGGATTGGCGCTGTTGACGGCGCTGCTGTGCCTGCCGGTGGATACCCGGCCCAGGACCGCGTAACGCGCGCTGACGATAGGCAGGCGCGGCCAGGGCTGCGAGACAGACGCGCCGCGCCTGCCGTTTACAGGCAGGCGTCGCGCGACACGTTCGCGGGGTCCGTGCATGCCCGCCACGTCGTGGCCGGCATTGCCGGCACCAGCACCAGCCGGCTCATCGGGTCGGTGTACCAAAGAATCCGCCCGGGCTCGCGCTGCATGGCATTCCAGACCTTTTGCTGGACGGCGGGATCAAGCGCGCACTGACCCTGGTCGCCAGTCACGCCCTCGGCCAGCACCGTCTGGCTGCTCGGATCCCAAGACTCCATGTCAGTGTCGTCCAAAGCGACGTCGTCCTTGAGGCGCACGATGCGCCATGCGTTGCCGGGGACTTCGGTCGACAGCCGCGACAGCGCCTCGCGTTCGATCACGTGCAGGCGGTCCCGCAGGGCCACGGGTTCCGCATAGGCGCCGGGACCGTCGTTGCCATCCGGCGAAAGGAATGGAGGCTGACGCCGCACATAGCGCGTGGCCGGCCGGCCTCGTTCATCGTAGGTCTGCACCGCGACGGATTCGTTGGCGGCGCCGTCGATGACACGCAGCAGCGTGCCGGCTGCATCGCGGACGTAGCGCCGCCCGGGGGCCGCGTCCGTTGCATCGCCGCAGGGCCCGGCGATAAATGCCTGCAGCGTGCCATGCGCATCGCGTCGCAGGCAGACTTGGCCGACAAGCGTGTATGCCGCGCCCTGCGTCCGCTCGTACTCGGCCACGCGCAGCAGGGACCCGTCAGCGCCGTACTCGAATGCATGGCCGCCGGATACCGTCGGCTTCCCCAAAGCCCGCCGCTCCAGGTGCTCGACCCGGCAAAGCCGGCCGTCGGCGTCGAAAAGCAGTTGCGCATGGGCCGCGCCATTGCCGTCGACCACGCGGTAGGCGGTCCAGTCCACCTTGTCCATCCAGGTGCGCGGCAGCGGATCGCCGGAAGCTGTCAGCCAGATCGGTTGCGGATGTGTGGCGACGCGTTCGCCGTTGCGGCCCAGCAGGACGCGCGATTGCGTCACATCGACGGAAACGCGAAGCGCCGTCAAAGCGCCAGACTCGGAAAACCCCAAATCCGCAGGACCGCAGGCCGCCAAGGCCGGGGCGGCGTGCAGAACCGAGGCCGAGGCCAGCGCAGCGCCGAAGGCGATGCGGCAAAGACGATCACGCATACTGCAGCGCGTCCATGAACGTCACGAGATCCCAGAATTCCTTGGATACCCCGCCCAGGCGCAATTTGCCATCGCGTTCCTCAAACAGCAGGAACGGATACGCGTTGCGTGCGAAAACGCCCGATTCCGGCAGCCGGTAGGGCTTGAAGACCTCGGGGTCGTCGAAGTAGCGTTCCAGGCGCCCGCCGCCGTCCACATGCACGTACCGCACGCGCAGCGCGGGTTGCTGAAACGCCGTTTGTGTTTCGGGATAGATCCCGCCGTCGCCCGCCACGACGGCGTCGGACAGCGCGGCGAGGAAGACGCGCCGGATGCCGACAAAGTGGATTTCGCCGGATGTGCCGCCAGAAGGGGCTGCCGCCAGTTTTTCCAGCAGCGCCGTGGCGCGCGAGCCGGGCACGACCGTTCCGGCAAACAGGGTGTTGATGTCCCCCGGCTGCGCATCCGCCGATTGTCTCAGCCGGAGCAGGTCTTGCCGGAATTCGCCCAGCCATTGCTGATAGCGTACGTTTTCCGCATGGCGGTCGAAGGGCTGCGCGGCCGCGATGGCGGACTGAAAAGCCATCAGCGCGGCGGCGGCAACAAGCCATAGCGGATACGCCAGCGCGGCTTTCCAACAAGGCCGCCAGCACGGCAAGGTTACGGAAATTAGGGGTCTCATAGGCTCGCGATCATATCTTCCGAAATGATGCAGTTTTGGTGCGAACCGTGACAGAATGTCAGCCACGCTGCGCCAGGCTGTACCGATGAATGTCGTATTGATCAGGTCCTGACATGCCCGCTACCGGTGATGCGTCCCCAACTCCACCGCCCGGCGATGCCGCCGGCGGTGCGCCGCGCGACCCGGACGGCCCGCTGGATAAGCTGGCGCGTCTGGCCTGCCGCATGTTTGGCGTCGACCAGGCCGCCATCATTTGCACCGATGCAGATGGCGTGTGGCAGGCGGCAGCCGGCGCGGCCTGCACCCATGCCCGGTGTCCGTGGTCCCTCGAACTCCCGGTGCGCGCCACGGACGGCCGCCTTCTCGGCGTCTTTCGTCTCGGGCACGGGCAGGCGCGCAATTTCTCGGATGAAGACCGCCAGGCCTTGCAGGACCTCACCAGCCTGGCGGCCACGGCCGTCGAGAAGCGCCACGCGCTGGCGTGCGAGCGCGCCGACGAAGACACCTGGCGCGACGAGGCCCGCAAGCTGTCGCTGGCTATCGCGGGTAGCGGCACGGGGGTGTGGGACCGCAATGTCGTAACCGGGGAGATCACTTATTCGCCGGGCTGGAAGGCCTTGCTGGGCTACGGCGAATCCGAACTCACCACACGCATCGAGGACGCCTACACCCGTTTGCATCCGGACGACCTGATCTACGTGCGGGCCGCCATGCAGGATCACTTCGACGGCAAGACCGACAGTTACGAAGTCGAACACCGCATCCGGTGCAAGGACGGCAGCTACAAATGGATCTGCAGCCGCGGCAAGGTGGTCAGCCGCGACGAATCGGGCAGGGCGCTGCGCATGATGGGCACCACCACCGACATCAGCGCCGTGCGCGCCATGTCCGAAAGGCTCCAGCGCACGGCGGACCTTGTCGTCAACCTGACCGACGCGGTGCCCGGTCTGGTCTTCCAATGCCGGCCGTTGCCCGAGGGCGGATCGCGCTTCTCGTACGTCAGCGCGGGCATCTGGGACATGTTTGAACTCACGGCAGACGACGTGCGGGCCAGCACGACCGCCGTCGAACAGCGCATCCATCCGGAAGATCTGCCTGTCTATCGCGCATCCCTGCAGGCCGCAGCGGCGGCGCGGACCCCCTGGCATGTGGAGTTCCGCGTGTGCCTGCCCCTGCAGGGTGTGCGCTGGCGGCAGGGCGACGCGAGCCCAAGGCGGGACGCCGACGGCGCCGTGGTCTGGCACGGCTTCGTCACCGACATTACCGACCGCAAGCGTGCCGAGCTCGAACTGCGTGAGCTGGCCGCGACCGACGCGCTGACAACCCTGCCCAACCGCCGCCATTTCATGTCGCGGATCGCCGCGGAGCTGGCGCGGATCAAGGGTCACGGCGGACTGGGGTCGGCCGTGCTGATGTGCGACCTGGATCATTTCAAGCACATCAACGACACCTGGGGCCACGCCATTGGAGATGGTGTGCTGCAGCATTTTGCGAGCATGCTGCGCACGCAGTTGCGCGAGATCGACCTGGTGGGGCGCATCGGCGGCGAAGAATTCGCCGTCGTGCTGCCCGACACCGACATCGAACGCGCCCGCGTCTTTGCCCGCAACGTGCAGCGCCGCATTGCCGATACGCCCTATCTGTCTGAAGGGCGGCACATCCCGCTGACCGTCAGCATCGGGATTTCCGCCCTGCATACCAAGGACGACGACGCTGAGCTGGCGCTCAGCCGCAGCGACCGCGCGTTGTATTACGCCAAGCAGCGGGGACGCAACCGGATCGAGTCGGTGTTTTCCCGATAGAACAACCCGTCCGGGCATTTGTTCCATTGACCGTACATTAGGACACCCCTAGAGTTCCCTGCATGGGAACCTCATTACCACTTCCGAAGTACCACCAGATCTATCTCGTCCTGCGGGAACAGTTGCAGGAGGGGCGGTTCGATCAGGACGGCGTGCCAGGAGAGCATGCGCTGGCGGACCAATTCGACGTTGCGCGCATCACCATCCGCAAGGCGATGGAGATGCTGGTGGCGGACGGGCTGGTGTCGCGCCGGCCGGGCCTGGGCACCTGGCCCCTGCGCGGCGCGTCCAGCGCCCACAGCGCGCCGTCTCCCAGTGCGCAACAGAAGGCGCACCTGACCGGCCTCCTGGAAAACATCGTCAACATGGGCCTGCGCACCTCGGTGCAGGTGCTGGACAGCACGCTGGTGTTTGCGCCGCCCACGGTGGCCGAGGCGCTGCACATTCCGTCCGGCACGCCCGTGCACAAAAGCCTGCGGGTGCGCAGCACCGACGCCGGGCCGTTGTCTCACATCACCACCTACGTGCCGCAGTCCGTGGCCGATTTCACGCGGGAAGACCTGGAGCGCGAGCCGCTGCTGATGCTGCTGGAAGCGGCCGGCGTGGAGTTCGGCGGCGCCACGCAGACCATTTCCGCGCGGCTGGCCGACGCGCAGGTGGCGCGCCATCTGGACGTGTCGGTGGGCTCGGCCTTGCTGGCCGTCACGCGCCTGGTGCGCGATGTCGGCGACCGGCCCGTGCAATTGCTGCAGGGCCTGTACCGGCCCGACCGCTACCAATATCAGTTGCAGCTATCGCGCGTCGGCAGCATCGACGCCAAGGTCTGGGTCAGCGAAGAGCTGTCGGCCCAATTCCATTGAACCCTTCGGAGATTCGCCCCATGAATTCGCGCCGCACTTTCCTCTACCAATCCGCCGCCGCCGCGGCCCTCGTGTCCGCTCCGTGGGTGGCCCGGTCGCAGGGCGCCACGCCCATCAAGGTCGGCGTGCTGCACCCGGTGACCGGCGCGCTGGCGTATTCCGGCCAGCAATGCCGCCTGGGCGCGCTGCTGGCCATCGAGGACATCAACAAGGCGGGCGGCATCAAGTCGCTGGGCGGCGCGCCGCTGCAGGCGGTGCTGGGCGATGCGCAGTCGCGTCCCGAGGCGGGTTCGGCCGAAGTCGAGAAGATGAACGAGGCGGGCGTGTCGGCCATCGTGGGCGCGTACGCATCGGCGATCTGCCTGGCGACGACGCAGACAGCGGCCAAGTACAACCTGCCGCACGTCGTGGACGTGGGCGTGGCCGACCAGATCGTCGAGCGCGGCCTGAAGAACACGTTCCGTTTCGGACCCGGTTATCGCGCCTGTAGCGAACGCGCCATCCTGGACCTGGCCGCACTGAACGACGCCGCCGGCAAGCCGGCCAAGACCGTCATGATCGTGCACGAGGACTCGCTGTTCGGCACGGGCACGGCGGCGCTGCTGGCCAAATCGCTGCCGCAGCACGGCTTTGAGGTCAAAGAGATCGTCAAGCACCCGAACCCCACGCGCGACTTCAACAACATCGTGCTACGCATGCGCTCGGTGAATCCGGACATCGTGATCCCGGCCAACTACTACAACGAATACGCCTTGCTGCTGCGTGCGATGAAGCAGCAGAAGGTGCAGCCCAAGGCCATCTACTCCGTGCTGGGCGGGGCGGCGTCCAGCTACAAGTTCCTGAAAGAATTCCCGGACATCGCCAACGGCATCATCGACTGCAACCACTGGTTCAATCCGAAGGATGCGCGCGTCGCGCCGCTGAAGGCCCGCGTGGAAGAGAAGGGCGCTTACTTCAGCTACGAGGTCTTCATGACCTACACCGCGATGCTGCTGCTGGCTGACGCGCTGGAGCGCGCCAAGTCCGCCGACCGCGCCGCGATCATCGAGGCGCTGGCGTCCAGCACCTTCCAGGACAACCTGATGCCCTATGGCCCGACCAAGTTCGTCAACGGCCAGAACACCGGCGCGCAGCCGCTGCTCACGCAGGTGATCGGGGGCGACATCAAGGTGATCTTCCCGGCCGAGTACCGCCAGGCCGACGCCGTGTTTCCGCTGAAGGCCTGACAAGACCCATGCTCGATCCCGCCATCCTCTTTTCCTCGGTGCTGAACGGCCTGACGACGGGCGCGGTCTACGCGCTCATCGCACTGGGCCTGACTCTGATCTACGGGGTGCTGCACATCATCAACTTCGCCCACGGCGCAGCGCTCATGGTGGCGCTGTACGCCGTGTACCTGCTCAAGGACCGGCTGGGCATCGACCCCTACGCCGCCTTGCCGCTGGTGGTGGCCGGCATGTTCGTGCTGGGCTACGCGTTGCAACGCCTCGTCATCAACCGCGCCAGCCATGGCAAGGACGAGAACATCCTGCTGGTCACGTTGGGCCTGGCGATCGTGCTGGAGAACCTGGCGCTGGTCTGGTTCAAGTCCGACACGCGCAGCATCGACACGGCGTACACGCTGTCGACCGTGGAGATCGGCCCGGCCATGATCGCGCTGCCCAAGGTCATCGCGTTCTGCGGTGCGCTGGCGGTGGCGGCGGTTCTGTTCTGGATCATCCGTAGCACCGATCTGGGCCGCGCGATCCGCGCCGTCGCCCGCGAAAAGCAGGGCGCCAAGCTCATGGGGATCGACGTCGAAAAGGTGTACGCGGTGTCGTTCGGCATCGGCATGGCGTGCCTGGGCGCGGCGGCGTGTTTCCTGCTGCCGGCCTATTACGTCAATCCGCAGGTGGGCAGCGGATTCGTGCTGGTCGCCTTCACCATCGTGGTGCTGGGCGGCATGGGCAGTTTCGTGGGGGCGCTGGTGGGCGGACTGCTGATCGGCGTGGTGGAGTCCATCGGAGGCCTGTTCCTGGGCGACTCGCTGGGCCAGATGGGCATCTTCGCGATCTTCATCGCGGTGCTGCTGTTTCGCCCGCAGGGGCTGTTCGGGGCGAGGGGCTGACGATGAAACGGGATCTTTGCGCAATCGCGCTGTTCGGGGTGGTGCTGGTGGCCGTGGCTGCGCTGTCCCAATCGGGCGTGTTGCTGACGTTCGTGATGATGTCGCTGTACGCGGCCCTGCTGTCGCAGGCCTGGAATATTCTGGGCGGGTATGGCGGCCAATTGTCGTTTGGCCATGCGCTGTTCTTCGGCGTGGGCGCCTACGCACAGGCGCTGGGTCAGCTCAATCTGGGGCTCAATCCGTGGCTGGTGCTACCCATGGCGATCGCACTGGGCGCGCTGGTCGGCGTGGCGGTGGGCGGGCTGACGTTCCGTTATGGGTTGAAGGGCTCATATTTCGCGCTGGTCACGCTGGCATTCGCTGAAGTCTTCCGCATTCTGGCGCTGTCGGCGTCGTTCACGGGCGGCGGCGTGGGACTGATGGTGCCGCTGCAAGAAGGTGTGGCCAACATGCAGTTCGGCTCGCGCCGCGGCTACATCTACCTGCTGCTCGCCTTCGTGCTGCTGGCGCTGCTGGTGACCGCGTGGCTGCGTCATTCGCGCTTCGGCGCCTATCTACAGGCCGTGCGCGACAACGAGGACGCGGCGCGCGCCATCGGTGTGAACCCGTTGCGCGTGAAGCTGGGCGGCATCGCGCTGTCGGCCGCCTTCATGAGCGTCGCGGGCGCCTTCTATGTGCAAGTTTTCCAGTACATCGATCCGGGCATCGCATTCGGCTCGGCCGTGTCGGTGGAGGCGCTGGTCGGCGCCATCGTCGGCGGCATGGGCACCTTGTGGGGCCCGCTGCTGGGCGCGGTGACGCTGCATGCGCTGGCCGACCTGACCCGCAACCTGTTCGGCGAGCTGCCTGGCATCAGCATGGTCATCTACGGCGTGGTGCTGATCCTGATCGTCATGTTCATGCCGCGCGGCATCACCGGCGGCGGTCAGTCGCTGGGTCGCCTGTTCAAAATGAAGGAGCGCGCCCGTGTCTGAGATCCTGCTGCAAGCGCGCAATCTGTCCATCACCTTCGGCGGCCTGAAGGCCGTGCAGGACGTCAGCCTGGACGTGCCGCAAGGTTCGCTTACCGCCCTGGTGGGTCCCAATGGCGCGGGCAAGACCACGCTGTTTGGCTTGCTGTCGGGTTTTCTGAAACCTGGTTCCGGTTCCGTGCACTTTGCTGGACAGGACATCACGGGCCAAGCGCCGCACGAATCCGCGCGGCTTGGCCTGACCCGCACTTTCCAGATCGTGCAGCCGTTCGGCGCGCAGACGGTGCGCCAGAACATCGCCGTGGGCGCGCATCTGCGCCTGGCGGATCGCGACGAGGCGCTGGCCGCAGCCGAGGCCGTGGCCGCGCGCGTCAACCTGCAGGCGTCGCTGGACAAGCCGGCGGCCGACCTGACGGTGGCCGGGCGCAAGCGCCTGGAACTGGCGCGCGCGCTGGCCACCCGCCCGCGTCTGTTGCTCCTGGACGAGGTGCTGGCGGGCCTGAATCCCAGTGAGATCGACGAGATGATTCCGGTGGTGAAAAAACTGGTGGACGATGGCGTCACCGTCCTGATGATCGAGCACGTGATGCGCGCCGTGATGAGCCTGGCCGAGCACGTGTGGGTGCTGGCGCAGGGCCGGCTGATTGCGGCGGGTACGCCCGGCGAGGTTACGCGCGATCCCAAGGTGGTCGAGGCTTATCTGGGCCACGGCGCGGCGGCGCGGCTGGCCGCGCAGGGAGCGCCGGCATGAGCGCGCTGCTGGAGGTCAAGGGCCTGCGGGCAGGCTACGGTCGCATGGAAGTGCTGCGCGGCGTGGACCTGGACGTGCAGGCGGGTGAAATCGTGGTGCTGCTGGGCAGCAATGGCGCGGGCAAGTCCACTTTGAACAACACGGTGTGCGGCCTGTGCCGGCCGTGGGGCGGTACGGTGCGTTTTGAAGGCCAGGACCTGACCGGCCGCCACTACCGGCAGGTGGTGCAGGCGGGTCTGATCCAGGTGCCGGAGGGCCGCCGCGTTTTCCCGAACCTGAGCGTGCGCGAAAACCTGGAGCTTGGCTCCTTCACCCGGGCGCGCGAGCGCCGCGCGCAGAATCTGGACAAGGTGCTCGACATTTTCCCGCGGCTGCGCGAACGCCTGGAACAACTGGCCGGCACCATGTCCGGCGGCGAGCAGCAGATGCTGGCAATAGGCCGAGGCCTCATGGCCGAGCCGCGCCTGCTGATCCTCGACGAACCCTCGCTTGGCCTGTCGCCGCTGATGGTCGAGGAACTGTTCGGCCTCATCAAGCGGCTGCATGGCGATGGCCTGGCGATCCTGCTGGTCGAGCAGAACGTGGGCCAGTCGCTGGAAACCGGGCAGCGCGCCTACGTGCTGGAAAACGGCGCCGTGCGCTACAGCGGCAGCTGCCCCGACCTGTTGGCCAGCGACGACGTGCGCCGCGCCTATCTGGGGATGTAATCATGGCCCAGCCTCAAACCCTGGCTCAGAAGCTGATCGCCGCTGCCTGCGGGCGGGAGACGGTGTCCGAGGGCGAAATCGTGACCTGTGCGGTCGATCTGGCAATGTTCCACGATTCCAGCGGTCCGCGGCGCTTGAAGCCCATGCTGGAAGAGCTGGGCGCGACGTTGTGGGACCCGTCCCGGATCGTGCTGGTCATCGACCACTACGTGCCGGAATCCGACGACGAATCGCGCCGCATCGTGCGCATCGCGCGCGACTGGGCCGCGGAGCAGCAACTGCCCAACGTGTATGACTCGGTGGGCATCTGCCACGTGGTGGTGCCGCAGCACGGGCACATCCGGCCGGGCATGTTCTGCGTCGGCGGCGATTCCCATTCGCCGACCGGCGGCGCGTTCGGCGCTTACATGTTCGGCATCGGCAGCACCGAGATGCTGGGCGTGGCGGTCACCGGCCAGATCTGGGTCAAGGTGCCCAAGACGCTGATGATGAATTGGCGCGGCCGGCTGGCCGATGGCGTCACGGCCAAGGACATGATGCTGCACATGATCGGCCGCTACGGCATGAACGGCGGGCGCTATCAGGCGGTGGAGTTCTGCGGCGAGGCCGTGCGCGCGCTGTCCATGCAGGAGCGCATGACGCTGTCGAACATGAGCGCCGAGCTGGGCTCGCAGGTCGGGCTTATCGCTCCGGACGAGACCACCGCGGCCTGGCTGCGGGATGCGGGTGTGACGCAAGCACTGGATCTGGCCCGCTGGCAGAGCGATCCCGGGGCGGACGCCGAGTGGCATGAGTTCGATGCCGCCGCGCTGGCCCCGCAGGTTGCCGCGCCGCACAGCCCGGCCAATTCGCGCGGCGTGGACACCTACAACGATGTGCCCGTGCAGGTGGCCTACATCGGCGCCTGCACCGGCGCCAAGCTGGAAGACCTGCGCGCCGCAGCCACCGTGCTGCGCGGCCGCCGGCTGGCGGACGGCATGCAGCTGATGGTGGCGCCGGCCAGCCGGCAGGACCAGGACCAGGCCGACCGCGAAGGCGTCATGCAAGTGCTGCGCGACGCCGGCGCCCAGGTGCTGGCCACCTCGTGCGGCGCCTGTGCGGGCTATGGCGGGTCCATTCCGGACGGCGCCAGCGTCATCGCCACCACTGCCCGCAATTTCAAGGGGCGCATGGGGTCGGAGACCGCGCAGGTCTACCTGGCCTCGCCGTATACGGTTGCGGCCTCGGCCGTGGCGGGGCGCATTGCCGATCCCCGGGAGTTCCTGGCATGAACACAGACACCACGACGCATCGCGTCTGGCGCGTGGGCGCGGACATCGACACCGATGCGCTTGCGCCCGGCGCCTACATGAAGTTCGGCATCGACGAAATCGCGCGCCACTGCCTGCAACGCGTCCGTCCGGACTTTGCCGGGCAGGTGCAGCCGGGCGATGTGCTGGTGGCCGGCCCCAACTTCGGCATCGGCTCGTCGCGCGAGCAGGCCGCGGCCGCCCTGGTGCGCCTGGGCGTGGCCGCGGTGATTGCGCCGTCCTTCAACGGCCTGTACTTCCGCAACGCCTTCAACGTCGGACTGTTGCTGCTGACGTGCAGCCAGGCCGAGACCCTGGCCGAGGGCGAGGGCATCACATTCGACCCCGTCGCCGGACGCATCGGCCGCCCCGGGGGCACGCCCGCCGAATTGCACTGCGAGACCGTGCCCGGCTTTCTCCTTGACATGGTGCAGGCCGGCGGACTGCTGAATCTGCTGAAACAGCGTCAAACCTCTTAGGAACAACATCATGCTTGACCCCGTTACCCTGGCGGTCCTGAAGGGCCGCCTGGAACAGATAGCCGACGAAATGGACGCGACGCTGTACCGCAGCGCGTTCAATCCCATCATTGCCGAGGCTCATGACGCCTGCCACGGCATGTACGACGCCGCCACCGGCGCCACGCTGATCCAGGGCAAGTCGGGCCTGCCCGTCTTCGTGGGCGCGATGGCGTTCGCGGTGAAGGCGGCGGCCAAGACCGCGGCCGAGCGCGGCGGCATGACGGACGGCGACGTGTGGCTGTTCAACGACCCGTACGAGGGCGGCACGCACGCCAACGACTTCAAGCTGGTCAAGCCGGTGTTCCGCGGCGGCAAGCTCTTCTGCTTCCTGGCGTCGGCCGCCCACTGGCACGACGTGGGCGGCGCGGTGCCCGGCAACTACAACCCGGCCGCCACCGAATGCTGGCAGGAAGCGGTGCAGATTCCGCCCGTGCGCATCGTGCGCGCCGGTGTGCTGGACCAGGACGTGCTGGCCATCCTGAAGGCCAATACCCGTCTGCCCGACAGCCTGTGGGGCGACCTGAACGGCCAGCTGGCCGCGCTGGAACTGGGCGCGCGGCGTCTGGATGGTTTGCTGGATGAATACGGCGACGCCACGGTGCTGGAATCCCTGGACACGCTGCGGGAACGCGCGCGCCGCCTGATGCGCGACCACATCGCCCGCCTGCCGGATGGCGCATACGCCTTTGAGGACATGCTGGACAACGACGGCGTGCGCGACGCGCCGCTGCGTATCGCGCTCAAGCTCACCATCGCCGGCGACCGGCTGGGGCTGGACTTCACCGGCACGTCGCCGGCGTGCGCGGGTCCGGTCAACATCTCGCGCGCCACGGCCATCGCGGCCTGCTACGTGGCGCTTAAACACCTGTTCCCGGACGTGCCGGCCAACGCCGGGGTGCTGGACGCGGTGGACGTGACGCTGCCAGACGGCCTGGTGATTTCGGCCGACCGCCCGCGTCCCGTGGGCGGCTACACCGAAACCATTCTGCGCATGATCGACGTGATCTTCTGCGCCATGGCCCAGGCCGCGCCGGACCGCGCCATGGCGCAGGCCTACGGCACGATCAACGCGCTGTCGATCGCCGGCTACCGCAGCGACGCCGCCCGCAAGGGCCAGCGCTGGGTCATGTTCAGCTTCTTCGGCGGCGGTCACGGCGGCCATTCGGATGGCGACGGCCTGAGCCACGGCAACGCGCCGATCTCCACCGCCACCATTCCGCCGCTGGAAATCCTGGAAGCGGCGTATCCCGTGCGTTTCACGCAATGGGCGCTGCGGCCGGACTCGGCGGGCGACGGCGCGCACCGGGGCGGCCTGGGCGCCATCTATGAAATCGAATTGCTGGAAGACAGCGCCGAAGCCTTCATATTCGGCGAACGCGGCCGTAGTGCGCCCAAGGGCATCGCGGGCGGCGGCCAGGCCGCGCTCAACGTCTTCCGCTATCAGCAGGACGGCCAGTGGCAGTCCCCGCCCATGAGTTCGAAGATGCTGGGCATCCGGTTGCAGCGCGGTGATCGCGTGCGTCTGGAAACGCCGGGCGGAGGCGGCTACGGCGAGCCCGCGCGGCGCGATCCTGCGGCGCGCGAGCACGATCGCAAGATGGGCTATGTGAGCGACATTCAGAAGGAGCAGTCGGCATGAGCGCGGCGCAAGGTTTGGTGGTGGGCGTGGACGTGGGCGGCACGTTCACGGATCTGTTCGTGCTGGACGAGGCGGGCGGCAGCGCCCGCGTGGTCAAGGTGCCGTCGACCCGCGGCGAGGAAGCGCGCGGCTTCATGAACGGCATTGCACGGGTGGCGGACGGCGCGGGCGATATCGCGACCATCGTGCATGGCACCACGGTGGGCACCAATGCGCTGCTCGAGCGCAAGGTGGCGCGCACCGGCATCATCACGACCGAAGGTTTCCGCGACGTGCTTGAAATGCGCCGGCGCGACCGGCCGCAGACGTGGGGCCTGCGCGGCAACTATGAACCCGTGGTGCCGCGCGACCTGCGGCTGGAAGTACGCGAACGCGTGCTGGCCGATGGCGCGCTGCACACACCCGTGGATCTGGACCAGGTCGAGGCCGCCGCGCGCGCGCTGCTGGAAGCGGGCTGCGACGCGGTCTGCGTCTTCTTCATCAATGCCTACGCCAATCCGGTGAACGAAGCTCAGGCCGCGGCGCGCGTGCGCGCCATCTGGCCGAACGGCAACGTCACTGCGGCCACCGAGGTGCTGCCCGAGATCCGCGAATTCGAGCGCTGCTCGACGGCCGTGCTGAACGCGGCCCTGCAGCCCGTGGTGGGCAGCTACCTGACGCGGCTGGAATCGGACCTGCAGCAGCACGGCTTCGAGGGCGAGCTGCTGGTGGTGCAAAGCAACGGCGGCGTCATGTCGCGCCAGACCGCGTGCGACGTGCCCGTGCGCACCGCGTTGTCGGGTCCTGCGGCCGGCGTCATTGCCTGCGCGGCCATCGCGCGCGCCGCGGGCTTTCCCAACGTGGTCACGGGCGACATGGGCGGAACGTCGTTCGATGTGTCGCTGGTGGCCGAGGGCGAGGCCTCGCTGTCGGCACAGACCGCCATCGACTTCGGCATGGTCGTGCGCGCGCCGATGATCCAGATCGAAACCATTGGCGCGGGCGGCGGCTCGATTGCCAGCGTGGACGCGGGCGGCCTGCTGCAGGTCGGCCCGGAATCGGCGGGCAGCATTCCCGGTCCGGCCTGCTATGGCCGCGGCAATACGCGTCCGACCGTCACCGACGCCAACGTGCTGCTGGGCCGCATCGCCGCGGAACGCCCGCTGGGCGGCGGTCTCTTGGCCAAGATGGACGTGGAACTGGCGCGCGCCGCCATCGACGAGCACGTCGCGCGCCCGCTGGGCCTGGACGTCCACGCCGCGGCGGAAGCCATCCTGACCGTGGCCAACGCCAAGATGGCGGGCGCGATCCGCGTCGTCTCCATCGAGCGCGGCCACGATCCGCGCAAGTTCGCCTACATGCCGTTCGGCGGCGGCGGCGCGCTGCACGTGTGCGCCATGATGAATGAGGTGGATGCCGCGCACGGCATCGTCCCGCGCTATCCGGGTGTGACTTCGGCGCTGGGCTGCGTCATGGCCGATATGCGCCACGACGGCGTGCAGACCCTGAACGTGGCGCTGAGCGCGCTGGATGCGGCCGACCTGCTGGCCCGCATCGACGAGCTGGCGGCTGCGTGCCAGGCGCGTCTGGATTCGGCGGGCGTGTCCTTCGAGGGCATCCGCGAAAGCATTGAACTCGACATGCTGTACGTGGGCCAGAGCCACACCGTGCGCGTGGAAGTGGGTCGCTCGGACCTCACCCGCGACGGCATCGCCGCCGCATTCGACCGCGCCTACCAGGCCGCCTTCGGCCGCAGCCTGACCGGCATTCCGGTCCGCATCCTGAATCTGCGCTATGCCCGCATCGGCCAGCGCCCCAAGTTCGATCTGGCCCTGCTGGCGCCGACGGCCGAGGCCATGCCCGCCGCGCTGGGCACGCAGCGGGTCTTTCACGCCGGGCAATGGCACGACGCCGTGCGCTACGCGCGCCTGGACCTGCCGGTCGGCGCCGATGTGGCGGGACCCGCCATCCTCGAGCAGCCGGACACCACCATCTGGATCGAGCCCGGCTTCGCGGGCCGGGTCGATTCCCTGGGCAACATGCTCATCGCCCGCACCGCATCGTAGGAGCCCGCCATGCACGCCTTCGATCCCCGCACGACCGCGCTGGTCATCATCGACCTGCAGAACGACTTCCTGGCGCCGGGCGGCGCGTATGACCGCGGCGGCGCGGTCAGCCCGCAGGCGAAAGCCTTGCCGGCGCGCGTGGCGCCCGTGGCCCGCGCGTTGAAGGGACAGGGCGGTTTTGTGGCCGCCAGCCAGTTCACGCTGTGGCCCGATGCGCACGGCGAGCCCATGATTTCGCCGCATCTCAAGCAGTTGCGCCCGTTCTTGCGCCGCGGCGATTTCGTCGCCGGTTCGCCCGGCCAGGCGAACGTGGCCGAGCTGGACGGGCTGGTCGACGTATCGGTCTGGAAAGTCGCGTATTCGGCCTTCTTCAACACGCAGCTTGATTGGGTGCTGCGGCGCGCGGGCATCTCCAGCGTGGTGGTGGCGGGCATCGTCACCAACGGCGGCGTCGCCAGTACGGTGCGCGACGCCCACATGCGCGACTACCACGTCACGGTGCTGGCCGACGGCTGCGCCGCGCCCACGCCTGCGATGCACGAGGCCGCGCTGGCGGACCTGCGCACCGTGGCCGACGTGGTCTCGTGCCAGGACGTACTGGACAGGCTGAAGTCGTGAGTGCGCCAGTCGTCAGACGGGGCGTTTCGCCCGGCGCGGACGCCATGCACGTGCCGGTGGCCATCATCGGCGCGGGCGCCTGCGGCCTGACCGCCGCGCTGCGCCTGGCCCGCGCCGGCATCGAAACGGTCCTGATCGAACGCGACGCCGTGCCCAGCGGATCCACAGCGCTGTCTTCGGGCTTCATTCCCGCGGCCGGCTCCGCGGTGCAACGCGCAGCGGGCATCGAGGATGACGCGGCGCGTTTTGCCGCCGACATTCAGGCCAAAGCCCACGGCACGGCGTCACCTGAACTGGTGGCCGCCTACACCGCTGCGGCTGCCGCGGCCATGGACGGGCTTGCCGCGCACGGCCTGCGCTTCGAGGTGCTGGACGGGTTCCTGTACCCCGGCCACACCGCGCGGCGCATGCACACGCTGGCCGAGCGCACGGGCGCGGCACTGGTCGCAGCCCTGGAACGCGCCGCCAGCGAGGCCGGCGCCTACCTGCTGACACGCGCGTTGGCGCGCGAAATCTGGACGGACGCTGATGGCCGCGTCACGGCCGTGGGCTGCGAACGCCCTGACGGCTCGGTCGACGTGATCGGCTGCGATGTCTTGCTGCTGGCCTGCAATGGCTTTGGCGGCAACACCGCGATGGTCGGCGAATACCTGCCTGCGATGCGCGAGGCCGTCTACGGCGGTCACGTCGGCAACGATGGCAGCGCCATCCAGTGGGGCACGCAGCTTGGCGCGCGGCTTGCGGACCTGGGCGGCTACCAGGGCCACGGCTCCTGGGCGACGCCGCAAGGCGCGCTGATCTCCTGGGCCGTGATGATGGACGGCGGCGTGCAGGTCAACCGTGACGGGCGGCGCTTTCACGACGAGACCCACGGTTATTCCGAGGCCGCGGTCCATGTGCTGGCGCAGCCGGGCTCGGTGGCGTGGAATGTCTTTGACGACCGCACGCTCGCGCTGGCGCGCGGCTTTCCCGACTTCGTGCAGGCCGAGCAAGGCCATGCGTTGAAGACGTGCGCCGATGTGGCGGCACTGGCCGCGCTGATCGGCTGCGATCCCGGTGTGCTGGGCCAGACGCTGGACGCGGTCGGACCCGGCGCGGCGGATCCGCTAGGACGCCGTTTCGAACGCGCACTGCAGGCGCCGTACCACGCGGTCAAGGTGACGGGCGCGCTCTTTCATACGCAAGGCGGGCTGGATATCGACGCGCAATGCCGCGTCCTGGACAACGCAGGCCGGGCGCTGCCCAACCTGCTGGCTGCGGGCGGCGCCGCCCGTGGCGTTTCGGGCAACGACGTGTCGGGCTATCTGTCCGGCAACGGCTTGCTCAGCGCGGTCGCCGGCGGCCATATCGCCGCGGCCACGGCGGCGGCGCTGCTCGGGCGCCGCCTGGATTAGGAAACACATGATGCAAACACAGAACCTGAAAGCGCAATTGGCGGCCGGCACGGTGCTGGCCCCCGGCGTCTACGACGCCTTGTCGGCGCTGGTGGCCGAGCAGGCGGGCTTTTCCGCGCTGTACCTGTCGGGCGCGTCCATCGCCTACACGCGGCTGGGCCGGTCGGACATCGGCCTGACCACCTACACCGAGGTCGAGGACACGCTGGCCCGCATCGCCGAGCGCGTGTCGGCCGCCGTGATCGTGGACGCCGACACCGGTTTCGGCAACGCGCTGAACACACAACGCACCGTGCGCGGCTTCGAGCGCGCGGGCGCTGCCATGATCCAGCTCGAAGACCAGACCTTTCCAAAGCGCTGCGGCCACCTGGACGGCAAGAGCGTGATTCCTGCCGCCGAGATGTGCGGCAAGCTGCGCGCCGCCGTCGACGCGCGGGTCAATGCGTCCACGCTGATTCTGGCGCGCACCGACGCGCTGGCCTCGGAAGGACTGGACGCGGCGCTGGACCGCGCCGAAGCCTATCTGGAAGCCGGCGCGGATGCGCTCTTCATCGAGGCGCTGCGCACGCCGGAACAGATGCGCGCCGCGTGCGACCGATTCGCTTCGCGTGTGCCGCTGCTGGCCAACATGGTGGAGGGCGGCAAGACCCCGGTGCAGGACGCGGGCGCGCTCGCCGCCGCGGGATTTCGCATCGTCATCTTCCCTGGCGGCACGGCACGCGCGGTTGCGCACACGCTGCAGGGCTACTACGGCAGCCTGCGCCAGCACGGCACGACCGGGCCGTGGAAGGACAGGATGCTGGATTTCGACGGGCTGAACGACGTGATCGGCACGCCGGAATTGCTGGAGCAGGGACGGCGGTACGAAGGCTGAACCCGCTCACAGCGGGGGGCAGCGTCCCTGCATCAGGAAGGTGTGCGCGGGTGTGACGGAGGCGTGCGCGCGGCGTGGGCTGAACGTCTGCGCTGCGGCCCGCATTCAGCAGGCTCGTTTCAGCGCGGCGTGCGCTGGTGCGGCACGAGCGGCGGCACGGGCTGGCCGGCGATCAAATCCCAGAAGTCGGGCAGGAAGCACTCGGCCACCAGCAGCGGCTGGCCCTGGCGCCAGAATACCGAGCGGCGCGCCCAGATCCGGCCGGCCTGCAACGCGCGGGCCTCGGACGGCAGCACGTTCGAGGCGGTGGCATGGAACGGCACGGGCGAGGCCAGGCGGCGGCATGCAAAAGGCGACCGGATCACCGTGCTGTCGTGATACAGCATGTCGGCCAACGGCCGGGTCAACAGGCGCCGCATCCCTTGCCAGGCGCCGTGCGAAGCGGTCAACGGCGTCAGGCTGCGCGCCGGGACGCTGTCCACGCCATTCACGGACATCAGCACCTCGCGTATCCATACCGGTGAGCCCGGCGCAATGCGCATCGCAAGTGCCTCGTCAGCCGGCGCGCCGTCGGCGTACTCGGCCAATACCCGCAGACGCACCTGCCCGACCTGGCGCAGGCCGGCGGTAAGCGCGCCCGGCCGGAACAGCCAGTGGCGTTGGGCGGGGGACAGAATGGCCGGGGCTTGCGCCAGCCAGCCGGCGGCGAGAGGGGGGCAATGGGCTGCGGGTTTCGTCATGGCTGCGTATTATGCCAAGCCCCGCCGCAAGGCCGCCTGCGTCGCAATGCCGCAGGGCACGGGGTACCGGCAGATCCTCACCGGCCGTCCGCATACAATACCGCCCATGGAAAAAGTACGTATCTCCAAGCTCATGTCCGAGCGCGGACTCTGCTCACGCCGCGAGGCGGACAGCTATATCGAGCGCGGCTGGGTCCGCGTCGACGGCGTCGTCGTGTCCGAACTGGGCGCGCGGGCCTATCCCGACCAGGAAATCACACTGGAACGCGCCGCGCACGCGCGCCAGACCTCCCGCGTCACGATCCTCATCAACAAGCCCGTGGGCTACGTGTCCGGCCAGGCCGAAAAAGGCTACACGCCCGCCGTCGCCCTGATCGACTCCCGCTCCCGCTTCGCCGGCGACCGCGCCCCGCAGCGCTTTGAACGCGCACACCTGGACGGCCTGGCCGTCGCTGGCCGCCTGGACATCGATTCGCAAGGACTCCTCGTCCTCACGCAAGACGGCCGCGTCGCCAAGCAATTGATCGGCGAGGACTCCACGATCGACAAGGAATACCTGGTCCGCGTCCAGGGCAATCTGTCCGACAACGGCCTGGCCCTGCTGAACCACGGGCTCTCGCTGGACGGCAAGCCGCTCAAGCACGCCCAGGTGCGCTGGCAGAACCACGATCAACTCCGCTTCGTGCTGCGCGAAGGCAAAAAACGCCAGATTCGCCGCATGTGCGAACTGGTGGGTCTGAAAGTGATCGGCCTCAAACGCGTACGCATCGGCCGCGTGGCGCTGGGCGATCTGCCCCTGGGCCAATGGCGCTACCTGCGCGACGACGAGTCTTTCTGAGCCGGTGTCTGACACCCCCGATGAGACAGTTTCTGTTCCATGCCGGTGTCTGACACCCTGGTGAGACAGTTTCTGTTCCATGCCGGTGTCTGACACCCTGGTGAGACAGTCTGCCCTCGGAGATCGTGCCCCGAGGGTGTCAGACACCTACCGCCGCAGCGGGCACCTGACGCCGCAGTGAGGCGGCCTCCAACGCAGGTGTCTGACACCCTGGTGAGATGCCCTTCATCCTGAGACGCCATCCAAAGGGTGTCTGACACCGCCCGCGAGACACCCCCGCGCATTGGTCATCCCACCCGACAACACTTGTCGACCGCCGAAGAATTTTTCAGTCTGTTTCGATCTCAGCGGGATTTCATGAAACCGGGCGTATCCTTCGCTTGCCAGTGGCTGCCCAGGCGCTCCATCAGGAACTCGATGAAGATCCGGGTCTTTGCAGGCAGCAGCCGCGTCTCCGTGACCGCATGCACCGGAAACGGGCCCAACTGCCAGTCCGGCAGCACACGCTGCAACTGGCCGGACTGCTGTTCCGACATCTGACCACCCACCAGCACCGCGATGCCTGCGCCCAGCATGGCCAGGCGCCGGGCCATGGCGACGCCGTTGACGGAAAAGCGGTTGCCCGGCGTGAACTCGATGTGCTGCTCGCCATTCGTCAGCGGCCAGCGCGTCACGCGGCCGGCGCCTTCCGCGCGGAACTCGATGCACTCGTGCCGGGTCAAGTCGCTGGGATGCTTCGGTTCGCCGTGCTTTTCCAGGTAGTCGCGCGAGGCATACAGGTAGGCGGGCAGCATGCCCAGCAGTCTTGCAATCTGGGTCGAATCTGGCAGGTCGCCGATTTCGATCGACACGTCGCAGGTCTGGAACACGCGCGATGCGTGGTCCGGGTTCGCGAGGTCCAGGAAAAACGTCACATCGGGATAGCGCCGGGAAAACTCCATGAATGACTCAGCCAGGAAGTCCGTGCCGAAATCCGCGGGCATGTTCACGCGCAGCGGTCCGGCCGGCGTGTCGACCAGCTTCTGCAATTCTTCATGGGCGATCTGCGCCTCGGCCACGATGCGCTGGCAGCGTTCGAAATACAGCCGTCCGGCATCGGTCAGTTCGACCTTGCGCGTGGTGCGGCTGAGCAGCCGCAGCCCCACGGACCGCTCCAATTCGGCCACCTGGCGAGACAAGGTCGACTTCGGGACGCCCAGCGTTGCCGCAGCGCGGCTAAAACTGTGCGTTTTGGCGACCTCGACGAAGAGTTCCATTCCCTGTAGGCGTTTCATGACGCGATTCTGTCACAGTGGCGATCGCGCAATTGTCCCATAAATGGAATGATGTTTTCTCTTCATGCCCCTTTGTTTCTAAAGCGGGATAACTCAGAATGCGAGTTCTGCAATGCAGCAATGCGATAAACGTCCAGCCTTGCGTGTTCTACGCGAATCCACCCAGGTCGAACGCCGCGGACCGCGCCAAGACGGTCCGACGGGCTGATGTTCTTCGCAGAATCGCCCCAGGCAATCCGGCCATACACGGCCATCAGGCACGCGGCGCATGCGCAGCGTGGGGCTACTTTTATTGAAATCGGGAATGCAATCTATGAATAAGAAAAGCGCTATGTGGCGCGGCGCGGCCGTTGTCGCGCTGACGGCATCGGCCCTCACACTGGCCGCTTGCGGCAAGAAGCAAGAGGCGCCTCAGGGCGGCAAGCCGCAAGTGACGGTCGTCACATTGGCGACGCAGCCCGTTTCCCTTACCACCGAACTGCCCGGCCGCACGTCTGCCTTCCGCGTGGCCGAAGTCCGCCCGCAGGTCAACGGCATCGTCCAGAAGCGCCTCTTCACCGAGGGCGGCGAGGTCAAGGCGGGCGAACAGCTCTATCAGATCGACCCCGCTCTCTACCAAGCCAACGTCGACAGCCAGAAGGCCGCGCTGGCCCGCGCTCAGGCGCAGCAGAAGACCGCCGCGCTGCTGGCCGAGCGCTACAAGCCGCTGGTCGCGACCCGCGCGGTCAGCCAGCAGACCTACGACAACGCCGTTGCCTCGCGCGATCAGGCCGCTGCCGACGTGCTGTCTGCCAAGGCGGCGCTGGACACGGCCCGCATCAATCTCGTCTACACCAAGGTGTTGTCGCCGATCGACGGCATCATCGGCCGCTCGGCCGTGACCGAAGGCGCGCTTGTGACCGCCAACCAGACCAGCGCGCTGGCCGCAGTGCAGCAGATCGACCCGATCTACGTCGACGTCACGCAGTCCAGCGTGCAGCTTCTGCGCCTGCAGGACGCGCTGGCCACCGGTCAGCTCAAGAAGCTGGATGGCGAGCAGGCCGCGCTGGTCACGCTGACGCTGGAAGATGGCTCGCAATACAAAGAGTCGGGCAAGCTCCAGTTCTCCGAAGTGACCGTCGACCCGGGAACGGGCTCGATCACGCTGCGCGCGGTGTTCCCCAATCCGGATCGGCGCCTGTTGCCCGGCATGTTCGTGCGTGCGCGCCTGGCTGACGGCGTTGCCGCCGACGGCCTGCTGGTGCCGCAGCGCGGCGTGACGCGCAATCAGCGCGGCCAGCCGACCGCGCTTGTCGTCAACGCCAAGAACCAGGTCGAATTGCGCGATCTGAAGACCGACCGCGCCATCGGCGACAAGTGGCTCGTCACCGACGGTCTGGCCGCCGGCGACCGCGTGATCGTGGAAGGCCTGCAGATGGTCCGCCCCGGCGTTGAGGTGGTCGCCACCGAAGCCGGCGCCAAGGCCCAGCCGCAAGCGGCCAATGCGCCGGGGGCCACTGCCCCCGCCGCGCCGGCAAAGCAGTAATCAGGAGCCACGCATGGCAAAGTTTTTTATCGACAGGCCGGTTTTTGCCTGGGTGATCGCGATCGTGCTGATGTTGGCCGGCGCGCTGTCCATCCTGCAGCTTCCGGTCGCCCAGTACCCCAACATCGCGCCGCCCGCCATCGGCATCGCGGTGACCTACCCGGGCGCGTCCGCGCAGACCGTGCAGGACACCGTGGTGCAGGTGATCGAGCAGCAGATGAACGGTCTTGACGGCCTGCAGTACATCTCGTCGGAAAGCAACTCCGACGGCAGCATGTCCATCACGCTGACCTTCAAGCAGGGCACCAACCCCGACACCGCACAGGTGCAGGTCCAGAACAAGCTGGCGCTGGCGCAGCCGCTCTTGCCGCAGGAAGTGCAGCAGCAGGGCATCCGCGTCACCAAGGCCACGAAGAACTTCCTGATCGTGGCGGGCTTCGTGTCCACCGACGGCACGATGACCAAGGACGACCTGGCCGACTACGTCGCTTCGTACGTCCAGGATCCCATCAGCCGCACGCAGGGCGTGGGCGACTTTCAGCTCTTCGGCTCGCAGTACGCGATGCGGATCTGGCTGGACCCCGCCAAGCTCGTCAACTACGGGCTGACCACGGTCGACGTCACCACCGCCATCAAGGAACAGAACGTCCAGGTATCGTCCGGGCAATTGGGCGGCCTGCCGTCCGTGCGCGGCCAGCAGCTCAACGCCACCATCATCGGACCGTCGCGTCTGCAGACGGCCGAGGACTTCGGTCAGATCCTGCTGAAGGTCAATTCCGACGGTTCGCAGGTGCGCCTGCGCGATGTCTCGCGCATCGAACTGGGTGGCCAGACCTACGCCATCGACAGCTTCTACAACGGCAATCCGGCCTCGGGCCTGGCGATCAAGCTGGCGCCGGGCGCCAACGCGCTGGACACGGCGCAGGCGGTGCGCGACACCATCAACAACCTCAAGCCGTATTTCCCGCCGGGCATGGACGTCGTCTATCCGTACGACACGACGCCGTTCGTCAGCCTGTCGATCCATGAAGTGTTCAAGACGCTGGTCGAGGCCATCATCCTGGTGTTCCTGGTGATGTATCTCTTCCTGCAGAACTTCCGCGCCACCATCATTCCCACGCTTGCCGTGCCGGTGGTGCTGCTGGGCACGTTCGGCGTGCTGGCGGCGTTCGGCTATTCCATCAACACCTTGACGATGTTCGGGATGGTGCTGGCCATCGGTCTGCTCGTCGACGACGCCATCGTGGTGGTCGAAAACGTCGAGCGGGTGATGGCCGAAGAGGGCCTCACGCCCAAGCAGGCCACCCGCAAGTCCATGAGCCAGATCACCGGCGCCCTGATCGGCATCGCGATGGTGCTGGCCGCCGTGTTCGTTCCCATGGCATTTTTCGGCGGTTCCACGGGCGTGATCTACCGTCAGTTCTCGATCACGATCGTGTCCTCGATGGTGCTGTCCGTGATCGTCGCCATCGTGTTCACGCCGGCCTTGTGCGCGACGCTGCTCAAGCCCATTCCGAAGGGCCATCACGGCGCCAAGAAGGGCTTTTTCGGCTGGTTCAACCGCACGTTCGAGCGCAGCAGCAACGGTTACGCCAATACTGTCGCCCGCGGCCTGAACCGCACCAAGCGCCTGATGGTCGTCTACCTGGCGCTGGTCATCGCGATGGGCTGGATGTTCACCCGCATCCCGACCGCGTTCCTGCCGGCCGAAGACCAGGGCATTCTGTTCGCCCAGATTCAGACGCCGGCCGGCGCCACCGCCGAAGCCACCAAGGCCGTCATCGACGACGCCACCAAGTACCTGCTGACCGAAGAAAAGGACGCCGTCACCTCGGTGTTCGCAGTCAACGGCTTCAACTTTGGCGGCCGCGGCCAGAACGCGTCCATCCTGTTCATCAAGCTGCGCGACTGGGAAGAACGCGGCGACGCCAGCCTGAAGGCCGCCGCCGTGGCGGACCGCGCCAACGCGCACTTCGCCAAGACGGAACGCCGTGCGAAGTTGTTCGTCGTGCCGCCACCTTCCGTGATGGAACTGGGCAACGTCACCGGCTTTGACTTCCAGCTGATGGACCGCGCCGGCGTGGGCCACGAGAAGCTGCTTGCCGCGCGCAATCAGTTGCTGGGCGAGGCCGCCCAGAGCCCGGTGCTGGCGGGCGTGCGTCCCAACGGCATCGAAGACGCGCCGCAGTACCAGCTGGACATCGACCGCGAAAAGGCCCGCGCCTTGGGCGTGGCCGTGTCGGACATCAACAGCACGCTCGCCACCGCGTGGGGGTCGTCGTACGTCAACGACTTCATCGACCGCGGCCGCGTGAAGAAGGTGTTTGCGCAGGGCGAGGCGTCCTCGCGCATGCTGCCGGAAGACCTGAACAAATGGTACGTGCGCAACAAGGATGGCGACATGGTCCCGTTCTCGGCGTTCTCCAGCGCGACGTGGAGCTTCGGCCCGCAGAAGCTGAACCGCTACAACGGTGTGCCGTCGTACAACATCCAGGGCCAGGCGGCGCCAGGCTACAGCTCGGGCGCGGCCATGGAAGAAATGGAACGCCTGGCGGCCAAGCTGCCGGTCGGCGTCGGTTTCGAATGGACCGGCCTGTCGTTCGAAGAACGACTGTCCGGCGCCCAGGCGCCCGCGCTGTACGCGATCTCGCTCATCGTGGTGTTCCTGTGCCTGGCGGCGCTCTATGAAAGCTGGACCATTCCGTCCGCGGTCATGCTGGTGGTGCCGCTGGGGATCATCGGCGCGCTGCTGGCCACGCTGATGCGCGGCCTGTCCAACGACGTGTTCTTCCAGGTGGGTCTGTTGACGACAATCGGGCTGGCGGCCAAAAACGCCATCCTGATCGTGGAGTTCGCCAAGGAGCACTATGAATCGGGCGCCAGCCTGACCGAGTCGGCCATCCATGCCGCCCGTCAGCGCCTGCGTCCCATCCTGATGACGTCCCTGGCGTTCATCCTGGGCGTGACCCCGCTGGCGATTTCCAGCGGCGCGGGCTCGGGCAGCCAGAACGCCATCGGCACGGGCGTTATCGGCGGCATGCTGACCGGCACCTTCCTGGCCATCTTCTTCGTCCCGGCGTTCTTCGTGATCATGCTGCGCGTGTTCAAGGTCAAGCGCATGAGCGAAAACGTCGACAAGCACGACACCAGCGCCAAGGGGCCGCACGACGTGCCGGCGGAGGGCCAACCGTAATGAAACTCCAGATGAGAACCTTGCTGTCTGTATCCCTGGCGGCGGCCCTGGCGGGCTGCTCGCTGGCCCCCACATATGAGCGCCCCGATGCGCCCATCGACGCCGCCTATCCCACGGGCGCCGCCTACAACGCGGCCCAGGCGGCCGCGCCGGGCGGCATGGCCGTGGCCGACATCGGCTGGCGCGACTTCTTCGGCGATCCGCTCTTGCAACAGCTGATCGAACAGTCGCTCGTCAACAACCGCGACCTGCGCGTGGCGGCACTGAACGTCGAGGCGGCCCGCGCGCAGTACCGCATCCAGCGCGCGGACCTGGCGCCCAGCATCGGCGTGGCGGGGCAGGGGTCTGCCCAGCGCACGCCGGCCGACCTGTCGCCCAGCGGCCAGGCCACCACTAGCCACAGCTACCAGGTGGGCGCTGCCATGTCCGCCTGGGAACTGGACCTCTTTGGCCGCATCCGCAGCCTGAGCGACCAGGCGCTGGAATCCTACCTGGCGCTGGACGAGACGCGCACCGCGACGCAGCTCACGCTGATCGCCGAGGTTGCGAATGCTTACCTGACGCTGCGCGCGGACCAGGAGCTGCTCAGCCTGACGCGCGATACGCTCAAGAGCCAGGAAGATTCATACAACCTGACCAAGCAGAGCTACGACCAGGGGCTGTCCACCGCGCTGGACCTGAGCCAGGCTGAAGTGTCGCTGCGCACGGCCCAGCGCAACCTGTCGCAATACACGCGCCAGGCCGCGCAGGACCGCAATGCGCTGGTGCTGCTGGTCGGCCAGCCGCTGTCGCCGCAGATAGTCGCGGCGCTGGACAACGCGATCAAGCTGGACGACAGCATGCTGCCGACCACGCTGCCCGCCGGCCTGCCGTCCGACCTGCTGGTCCGCCGCCCGGACATCCGCGCGGCCGAGCATCAGCTCAAGGGCGCCAATGCCAACATCGGCGCGGCGCGCGCGGCGTTCTTCCCGACCATCAGTCTCACGGGTTCGGCCGGCACCGCCAGCGCCAGCCTGGGCGGTTTGTTCGACGGCGGTTCGGGGGCGTGGAGCTTCGTGCCCCAGATCACCGTGCCGATCTTCGCGGGCGGCTCGCTGCTGGCGGGGCTGGACCTGGCGAAGGTGCAGAAGAACATCCAGGTGGCTCAGTACGAAAAGTCGATCCAGACGGGGTTCCGGGAAGTCGCGGACGCGCTGGCCGGCCGCGGCACGCTGGACGAGCAGATCCAGGCCCAGCGCCTGCTGGTGGACGCCAACCAGCGCGCGTATGACGCGTCGGAGCAACGTTTCCGGCAGGGCATCGACGACTACCTGAGCGTGCTGGATTCGCAGCGCTCGCTCTACACCTCGCAGCAGGCGCTGGTCGACACGCGTCTGGCGCGCCTGACCAACCTGGTCACGCTGTACAAGGTGCTGGGCGGCGGGTGGACGGAACGCACGGCCGCGGCGCCTGCCGCACCGGTCACGCCCGCGGGCTGAAACCCCGGCGCGTGAATCGCGCGTGCAATGCAAAACGGGCCGATCTTGCGATCGGCCCGTTTTTTTTGCGTGCGAAGACGCAGACGTCAGGTGCGCTTCCTGGCGATCAGGCCCACCACGAACAGCACGATGATCGCGCCGACGACGGATCCGATCCAGCCCGCGGGTTCGCCGGGCTGGTACCACCCCAGCGACTGGCCCAGGAAGCCGGCAACGACGGCGCCGATGATGCCAAGAATGGTGGTCATGATGATCCCCATGTTCTGGTCCCCGGGCATGATGGCGCGGGCGATCAGGCCCACGATGAACCCGACGATGATCATGATGATGATGCTCATGCGCGTACTCCTTACTAGGGAAAAGGGGGCGAAGTGGACTGATGATACCCACGCCCCGCGCGCTGTCGCTGTAACAACTGGTGTGCGGCCCCTCAGGAAGTCAGATCGATGAGCTGGCGCACGTCTTTGGTCAGCGCCTCGATGCTGTCGGTGTCGGAGGCCAGGAGGCGCGCTTGGCCGTCCTTGTCGAAAATGTACACGCCGCGGCTGTGCGTCACCTCGTACATATCGGCGTCGTCGCCGGGGCGGGGCTTTTCGATCTGGTAGGCCACGCGGTACCGGCGCGCCAGGTCCGCGATCTGCCGTTCGTCGCCCGTCACGCCGATGGCGCTGTTGTTGAAGGCGTTGACGTAGGCTTGCAGGATGTCCGGCGTGTCGCGGTGCGGGTCCACGCTGACGAACAGGATGCGCACGTCCTTGGCCTTGTCGCCCAGGTTCTGCAGCACCGCAGTCAACTGCGCCATGGTCGTCGGGCAGATGTCCGGGCAACTGGCGTAGCCGAAAAACAGCAGTACCGTCTTGCCCTTCAGGTCGTCGCTGCTGACGGTCTTGCCGCCCGCGCCGGGCAGCGAGAACTTCAGATCCGGCAGGTGGCCCTTGACGTTGTAGAGCGTCCAGTCCACGTTCCTGTCGCCGCAGGCGGCAAGAAACACACACAAGGCCAACAGCAGTCCGCGAAAGTAGCGGCCGGTAATCAGGTGTCGCATGGGTCCAGTAGCCGGAAGGGGGTAAACCTTTCGGATTCTACCTGCTGGATCTGAGGAAAGCGGCATACGGCCGCCATGCCTTGTGCGCGCGCAAGCCCAGGGCAAAAAAACGGCCCGCTCGATGGCGGGCCGTCTTGGCAGGCGCGGCGTGCACCAGGCGTCAGGTGTCTGACACCATATGAGACGCCCGGCAATTTAGCCGGCGCAAGGTGTCTGACACCCGCTGAAGTGCACGGCAAGGTGCGGCAGTGCATCAAGGGTGTCAGACACCGTCCCATGCCAAATTGCCGGCAAAACCACGGATGTCGGACACCGTCATCAGCTAGCCGTCATCCCGCTATGGCGCAGCAGCGCGTCAATGCGAGGCGCCCGGCCGCGGAACGCGGCGAACGATTCGGCCGCCGGGCGCGAGCCGCCCACGGCCAGCACTTCGCGGCGGAAACGCGCACCGGTTTCCGGATCCAGCGTGCCCAGCGCGTTGCCGGCCTGCTTGGCCGCCGCTTCCTCGAACGCCTCGTACGCGTCGGCCGACAGCACTTCGGCCCACTTGTAGCTGTAATAGCCCGCGCCGTAGCCGCCCGCGAACAGATGCGAGAAGGCGTGCGGCAGGCGGTGCCATTCGGGCGGGAACAGCACGGCAACTTCCTGGCGCACTTCCTGCAAGAGCGCCAGCACTTCGGAAATCGACGCACCCTTGCTGCGGTCGTGCATCAGCATGTCGAACAGCGCGAACTCGATCTGGCGCACGGTCTGCATGCCGCTCTGGTAGTTGCGGGCGGCGACCAGGCGGTCGTAGAGCGCGCGCGGCAGCGGCTCGCCGGTGTCCACGTGCGCCGACAGCTTCTGCACTACGGCCCATTCCCAGCAGAAGTTCTCCATGAACTGCGAGGGCAGTTCGATGGCGTCCCATTCCACGCTGGCAAACGCGGCGGCGCCGGGCTCGTCGACTTCGGACAGAAGCGCATGCAGTGCGTGGCCGGTTTCGTGGAAGAGGGTGATGACGTCGTCATGCGTCAGCACGGCAGGACGGTCGCCGTTGGGGCGTGAGAAATTGCACGTCAGGTACGCGATGGGCGTCTGCACTTGGCCGGCCACGACGCGGCGCGTGCGCTCGCTGTCGACCCACGCGCCGTTCTGCTTGCCGGCGCGGGCGTACAGGTCCAGGTACAGATGACCGATCAGCGCGCCTTCGGGGCTTTCGACCCGAACGCCGCGCACGTCGCCGTGCCAGGACGACACAGGCGTTTCCGTCAGGCGCACGCCGAACAGGGTCTGGATGACGTCAAAAAGGCCAGCCAGCACGCGGGGCTCGGTGAAGTACTGCTTTACCTCGTCTTCCGAGTACGCGTAGCGCGATTCACGCAGGCGTTCCGAGGCGTAGGCCACGTCCCAGGGCTGCAGGCTGTCCAGCCCGAGTTCGCCGGTGGCGTAGGCGGTAAGTTCAGCCAGATCGCGCTGCGCGTACGGCTTGGCGCGGGCGGCCAGGTCGCGCAGGAAGACGGTGACTTCCTTGGCGTCGCGGGCCATGCGCGTCTGCAGGCGCAGCGCGGCAAAGGTGCCCAGGCCCAGCAGGCCCGATTCCTCGGCGCGCAGCGAAAGCAGTTCTTCGATCAGCGGCGAGTTGTCGAACTTGGCGTCGCCCTGTTCGGACGCGACCGTGCCGTAGCCGCGGTACAGCGCCTCGCGCAGCGAGCGATCCTTGGCGTACTGCATGACGGGCAGGTAGCAGGGCATCTTCAGCGTGAGCTTCCAGCCGGCCTTGCCGTCTTCGTCGGCGGCGGCGCGCGCGGCGGCAACCACGTCGGCCGGGATGCCGGCCAGGCGGCTTTCGTCTTCAACGATCAGCGACCACGCATCGATGGAATCCAGCACGTTTTCCGAGAACTTCTGCGACGCCTGCGCCTCGCGGTCGGAAATCGCGGCATAGCGTTCGCGGTCGGCGCCCTGCAGTTCGACGCCGCTCAGGCGGAAGTCACGCAGCGCCATTTCCACGATGCGGCGGCGCACCGGCGTCCAGGATGCGAAATCGGGCGAGGCGGCCAGCCGCTGGTATTGCTTGTACAGCCCTTCGTGCAGGCCAACCCAGGTCGAAAACTCGGTGACCAGCGGCAGGGCGGCGTTGTAGGCCTCGCGCAGTTCCGGCGTGTTGACTACGGCATTCAGGTGGCCGGCCACCGACCAGGCGCGCCACAGGCGTTCGGACGCAGTGTCCAGGGGCTCGGCCACGGCTTCCCAGGTGGGCGCAAGCGCGGGGTCGGCGGCGTGGTCGACCGCCTTGCGGGCGATGCCCAGCAGTTCCTCGACGGCAGGCACGATGTGCGCGGGTTTGACGGCCGCGTAATCGACCAGTTCGGACACGGGAGCGAGCAGGGGGTTCTGGGTCATGGTGTTACCGGCTTATTGAGTGGCAGGCGG
>NZ_JCBANC010000068.1:0-32748 GCF_059760815.1 Achromobacter sp. 1012554356
GGGGCGCGGGTGGGGTCAGGGAGGCGGGTTGCATGGCGGGAAGGCCGGCCGGGGAGGGGGTAGGTGAGAAAAGTGCGGGATTTTACCGGGGACAGCGGCCTGTCAGGTTGCTTCGCCGCCACCCGGTCTTGAAAAGTTCCCATTGGCCCCCACATCAGTAGGGTTTCCCGGCGGCCGCGCGGGCATTGCCCCAGCCGACCGATACTTGTCCCTAATTTATTTTCCGAGCTACGTAGAACCATGAGCCAAACCGCCACGAATTCCGCGTCCGAAACCCTGGGGTTCCAGGCCGAGGTGAAGCAACTGCTTCATCTGATGATCCATTCGCTGTACAGCAACAAGGAAATCTTCCTGCGCGAGCTGGTGTCGAACGCGTCGGACGCCTGCGACAAGCTGCGCTTCGAAGCCATCGACCAGCCGGAATTGCTGGAAGGCAACGGCGAACTGGCCATCACGGTCAGCTACGACAAGACCGCCCGGACCATCACGATCTCCGACAACGGCATCGGCCTGTCGCGCGACGAGGCGGTGGCCAACCTGGGCACGATCGCCCGTTCGGGCACGCGCGAATTCTTCTCGCAGCTGACCGGCGACAAGCAAAAGGATGCCCAGCTCATCGGCCAGTTTGGCGTGGGGTTTTACTCGTCGTTCATCGTGGCGGACAAGGTGACGGTGGTCAGCCGCCGCGCCGGGTCCACGGACGCGATCCAGTGGGAATCCGACGGCCAAGGCGAGTTCACGATCGCCGCCGCTGAAAAGGCCGGCCGCGGCACGGACGTGACGCTGCACCTGCGTGCCGACGAAGACGAACTCCTGAACGGCTGGAAGCTGCGCGAGATTCTGCGCCGCTATTCGGACCACATCTCGCTGCCGATCCGCATGGCCAAGGAAGAGTGGGATCAAGAGAAGGGCGAGCAAATCAAGACCGACGAACTGGAAACGGTGAACCAGGCGAATGCGCTGTGGGCCCGCAACAAGTCCGAGGTGACGGAAGAGCAGTACCGCGAGTTTTACAAGACGGTCTCGCACGACTACGACGATCCGCTGGCGTGGACGCACAACCGCGTCGAAGGCCGCAGCGAGTACACGCAGCTGCTGTATGTGCCCAAGCATGCACCTATGGACATGTGGGACCGCGACGGCCGCCACGGCGTGAAGCTGTACGTGAAGCGCGTTTTCATCATGGACGACGCCGACCAGCTGCTGCCGTCGTACCTGCGCTTCGTGCGCGGCGTGATCGATTCGGCGGACCTGCCGCTGAACGTGTCGCGCGAGATCCTGCAGGAAAGCCGCGACGTGCGCGCCATCCGCGAGGGTTCGGCCAAGCGCATCCTGTCGCTGCTGGAAGACCTGGCCGAAAACAAGCCGGAAGACTACGCGACGTTCTGGTCGGAGTTCGGCCAGGTGCTGAAGGAAGGCGCGGGCGAGGACTCCGCCAATCTTGAGCGCATCGCCAAGCTGATGCGTTTTGCGTCGACGAACTCGGGCGATCAGGCGCAGACGGTGTCGTTTGCCGACTACGTGTCGCGCATGAAGGAAGGCCAGGACAAGATCTACTACGTCACGGCGGACACGTTCGCCGCGGCCAGCAACAGCCCGCACCTTGAGATCTTCCGCAAGAAGGGCATCGAGGTCCTGCTGCTGTCCGATCGCGTCGACGAGTGGATGCTGTCGTACCTGCGCGAGTTCGACGGCAAGTCGCTGGTGTCGGTCGCCAAGGGCGGCCTCGATCTGGCGGAACTGGCCGACGAGGAAGAAAAGAAGCACCAGGCCGAAGTGGCTGAGGACTTCAAGCCGCTGGTCGAGCGCCTGCAAAAGACGCTGGAAGACCAGGTCAAGGAAGTGCGCGTGACGCTGCGCCTGGTGGATTCGCCGGCGTGCGTGGTTGTGGGCCAGAACGAGCTCAGCCCGCACCTGCTGCGCATGCTGAAGGCCGCGGGCCAGGAAGCGCCGAACGTGAAGCCGGTGCTGGAGATCAACCCCGAGCATCCGCTGCTCGCCCGCATTCGTGCGGCTGAAGATGGCGAGTTCGACCAGTGGGCGCGTCTGCTGCTGGATCAGGCGTTGCTGGCAGAAGGGGCGCAGATTGCGGACCCGGCGGCGTTTGTGAAGCGGTTGAATGCGCTGCTGCTGAAGTAAGCGCGTTGGGGTGAATGGAGGGGCGTCCGGGAGGACGCCCTTTTTGTTTGTGACGGCTTTGCTCCCGAGCGGTAATTTTTGTGGCCAAGGCGGGCAATAAAGGGCTGGAGGTGCAGATCGCACCCAAGCGCGCGAGGCTGCCATGAGCAATCTAGACGCGCTCGATCTCTACCGGGATGGCCAGAAGGTCGGGCGCCTGTTCGACGAGCAGCCCCTGCGCTTCGCATATGACGACGCGTGGATCGGACGACCAGACGCTCGCCCGATCTCGCCGTCGATACCGCTTGTGCAAGGTTATCAATCCACTGAAGCCGTCCACGCTGGTCATGCAACTGGCGGCAGCACTTGGGTTGGGCGTTGCGCCAGCCGTTTATCAACCGGAAACGCGCGCGTGTCTGTTTCAGCGTTACGACCGCATGCCCGACGGACTGGGCGGCTTACGGCGACTGCATCAGCTGGATCTGTGCCAGTTGGCGGGCAAGCCTTCGAACGTGAAGTACGAATCGGATGGCGGTCCGACGCTGCTGGATTGCCGCAAGTTGCTGGCGGCAGCGGGTGTCGGTGGTCCGGACGTAAAGCGTTTCCTGCAATGGATTCTGTTCAACCTGATGGTGGGCAACAACGACAGCCATGCGAAGAATCTCTCCGTGCTTCTGGACGGCGACGGGAAATACGTCCTTGCGCCGTTCTACGACTTGATGTGCACGGCGATTTACCCCGGGTGGAGCGCGCGGTTCGCGTTTGCCATTGGCGGGGAGGACAAACCGGGCGCTATTGGCAAGGATCAACTCGATGCCATGGCGAGCGATCTGGGATTTAACCCGCGCTATGTTGCTGCCGTGGCGCGATCTCTTGTCGGAGCATTGCCGGACGCGCTGGCCCAGGTCAAGACTCGCTTGTGGGACGAAGCTCGGTCGGGAACAGAACGGACGCTTCTGGAGCGGCTGACGCGATGGATCACGACCAACACGCGCAAGCATGCAAAGCGCTGGGGACTGCATACCTGACGGCGCGCCCAGGCGGCGGGTCGGACATGCGCTGATTAATGACCTGAAGTCAAAAGTGTTTGCCCGCAAGACGCCTTTTTCTGCAAGGATCCGGCGGTCATACTGCACGCCTGTCTATCCGATGCGCCGGCCATTTCAGGCCGGGCGCGCCCCAGGAACGTCCTGCCGGCGCCGTCGAACCCAAGGAACTTGCATGAATCCCCAAGAAACCCAGCCGGTGAATGCCGGCCCGCCGTTGTTGGCGCTTGCCGTCGGTGCGTTTGGCATCGGCGTGACCGAGTTTTCTCCCATGGGCCTGTTGCCCGTCATCGCCGAGGGGGTGAACGTGTCCATCCCCAGCGCGGGCATGCTGATCAGCGCTTACGCCATTGGCGTGATGATCGGCGCGCCGCTGATGACGCTGGCGTTCTCGCGGTGGTCGCGGCGCAAGGCGCTGATCCTGCTGATGGCGATCTTCACCATCGGCAATATCCTGTCGGCGCTGTCGCCCAACTACACGACGCTGCTGCTGGCCCGTCTGGTGACCAGTCTGAACCATGGCGCGTTCTTTGGCCTGGGCTCGCTGGTGGCCGCCAGCGTGGTGCCGCGTCACAAGCAGGCCAGCGCGGTGGCGACGATGTTCATGGGGCTGACCATCGCCAACGTGGGCGGCGTGCCGGCCGCGACGTGGCTGGGGCAGGTGATCGGCTGGCGTATGTCGTTTGCCGCGACGGCAGTGCTGGGGCTGATCGCGATGCTGTCGCTCTGGTTCGCGCTGCCGGCGGGCGAGGCGGGCCGGCGTCCCAATGTGCGTCATGAATTGGCCGTGCTGCGCAGCCCCGTGGTGCTGTTGGCGCTGTTGACCACGGTGCTGGGCGCGGGGGCGATGTTCACGCTGTACACGTACATCGCGCCGACGCTGGCCGAGATCACGGGCGCATCCCCGGCGTTCGTGACGGGCATGCTGGTGCTGATCGGCCTGGGCTTCACGCTGGGCAATGGCGTGGGCGGGCGCATGGCCGACCGCTCGCTCGATGGCACGTTGATTTTCTTCCTGGTGCTGGTCATCGTGGATCTGCTGGCGTTCCCGTGGCTGGCGTCCACGCCGGTCGGCGCGGCCGTGGCGCTCTTGATCTTCGGTATCGCGACGTTCGCGGTGGTGCCGCCTCTGCAAATGGGTGTGATGCGTGCGGCGACGGATGCGCCGGGATTGGCCTCGTCGATGAACGTGGGCGCATTCAACCTGGGCAATGCGGTGGGCGCAGCGGCCGGGGGCGCGGTGATTTCGGCGGGCATGGGTTACGCGGCGGTGCCGATTGCCGGCGCGGTGATCGCAACGGCGGGACTGGCGCTGGTGCTGGTGCAGCGCGCCGGCAATGTGCGGCGGCGCAAGCTGGCGATGCAGGGCTGCTGAGAGCCGGCCTGCGGGCCGCGCAATGAAAAGCCCCGGTGGAAATCGATCCACCGGGGCTTTTTTGCATGGGTGACTTTCAGAATTTGAAAACGTCTTCCAGGTCCACCGATTCTTCCACCGACTCCAGCTTCACGCTTTGTTCGATGTGTTCCAGGTGATGCAGGGTCAGTTCCTCGGCGCGTTGCGAATCGCGGGCGGCGATGGCCTCGGTGATGAGTTCATGTTCGTCGTCCCGGCAACTGGTGGCGGTGGGCAGGTTGTACAGGAAGATGACCAGGCACGTGAGCGTGGAGAGTTCGCGCATGGTCCGCGCCAACTCGCCGTTGCCGGCCAGTTCGCTCAAGAGGATATGAAACTCGCCAGCCAGCCGGATGATGGCGCGCTTGTCGTCGCGCTTGCGGGCGTCGTGTTCCAGCACGACATGTTCGCGCAAGCGCGCCAGCTTGTCGGGTGTCAGGTTCTGCGTCAGACGCCGGACCACGGCCGGTTCGATGAGCCTGCGTGCCTCGAAAACATCGCGCGCCTTCTCGATGGAAGGCTTGGCCACGTACGCGCCGCGTTGGGGGAACAGTTCGACGATCTGTTCGTGGGCCAAGCGCGCAAGGACCTCCCGGATGCGAGGGCGGCTGACTTCGAAGATTTCGGCCAGGCGCTCTTCGACCAGCTTGGTTCCGGGCTTGAGCCGGTTGTCCAGGATGGCGCGATAGATGCGTTCGTAGATGCCGGTGACCGAGGTTTCGCGTTTGTCTGATGCCATGGGCTCGTTGTTGATTTGCGCGGTTGATGCCTGGACGGGGTCGCCGCCAGGGGTGGTGAGCGGTTCTTTGCCGCTTGTAGACGTCACGTTGTCTGCAACCTGACGGGTGAACGTGAAGATACCCGATCGGACGCCGTCGTTGTGAACTGCGAACTGGTGCTGTAAAAAATAATGTTAACAATCTGATGGTGAAATGTATATTTCAGGGTAATCACTAGCGTAATCATTTTTGTATTCGGCCTAGAATCCGCTCACAACATGCCCATCCGGTTGCGCTTTCGCTGCCAGGACAAGGGCGGATCAGACGGGCTGACGCATATGACGAAGCAGGGTTTTGATCTGGTGCTGCGCGACGCGGTGTTGGCGACTGCCGGCGATACCTGCCGCGCCGATCTGGCGATTTCCGACGGCCGCATCGTGCAGATCGGCCGTGGCCTCGCGCCGGGCCTGTGCGAAATCGATGTGGCGGGTCGCGTGGTGACGCCGGGCGGTGTCGATGCGCACTGTCACCTGGATCAGCCCATGGCGCCGCCCGTGAAGCTGGCCGACGACTTTTTCACGGGCACGCGCTCAGCCGCCTGCGGCGGCACGACCACCGTGATTCCGTTTGCGGCGCAGCGCAAGGGCGGCACGGTGCAGGCAGCCATCGACGACTACCACCAGCGCGCCGAAGGCCGCGCATGCGTGGACTATGCCTTCCATCTGATCCTGACCGACCCCGCGCCCGCAGTGCTGAACGAGGAACTGCCGCGCCTGATCAAGGCCGGCTACACCTCATTCAAGCTGTACATGACGTACGACGCGCTCAAGCTGTCCGACGGCCAGATTCTGGACGTGCTGGACGTGGCGCGCACGCATGGCGGCATGGCGATGATCCATGCCGAAAACTCCGACTGCATCGCGTGGCTGACGCGCCGACTGGAAGCTGCTGGTCGCACTGCGCCGCGCTTTCATGCGGTGTCGCGGCCCACGCTGGTTGAGCGCGAGGGCGCCCACCGCGCGATTGCGCTGTCCGAGCTGATCGACGTGCCGATCCTGCTGGTGCATATCTCGGGCGGCGAGGCAGTGCAGCAGATCCGCGAGGCCCGCGCCAAAGGGCTCAACATCTACGCGGAGACCTGTCCGCAATACATCCTGCTGACGGCAAAAGACCTGGGCACGGACGACAGCTATTTCGGCGCGCGCTGCGTGTGCAGTCCGCCGCCGCGAGACGCATCCAGCCAGGAAGAGATCTGGCAGGGGCTGGCGGATGGCTTGTTCACGGTGTTCTCGTCCGATCACTCGCCCTTCAACCTGACCGGCGAAGACGGCAAGACGCCAGGCGGCAAGGAAGTGGCATTCCGCCATATCCCGAACGGCATTCCCGGGATCGAGACCCGCATGCCGCTGCTGTATTCGGAAGGTGTGCTGGGCGGGCGCATCAGCTTGAACCGCTTTGTGGAGCTGACCGCGACCCAGCCCGCGCGCGCCTATGGCCTGTATCCGCAAAAGGGCACGTTGGCCATCGGCAGCGACGCTGACCTGGTGATCTGGGAAGAGCGTGACTTCACGCTGGGCAACGAACATCTGCACCACGCGGTGGACTACACCCCCTATGCCGGGATGCAACTGCGGGCGTGGCCCGCGATGACGTTGCTGCGCGGTCAGATCGTTTGGGACGGTGCGAATTTTGCGGGCTCGCCGGGCCAGGGAAAGTTCCTGCCGCGCGGGCTGCCCAGCCTGGCGCCACCCAGCGCCCGCAAGGGCGCGCAGCCGGCCTGACGTTAGCAGCACCGGATACCCATTAATCATTTCGGAGGATATTGCGTTGAAAACTACCCTGATCAAGAACGCCGAGGTTGTGGTTGCCTGGGACGAGGCGCGCCAGCGGCATGTCTACATGAAGAACGCCGACGTGGCGTTCGCGGACGGGCGCATCACGCACGTCGGACCGGGCGCCCATGCGGCGGCGCCGGATGCGGACATTGTCAGCGGCAGCGGCATGATGGTCATGCCGGGGCTGGTGGACATTCACAGCCACCTGGTGCATGAACCCATCAACAAGGGGTACACGGACGAGACCGGCTCGGCGGGCCTTTACAACTCGAATCTGTACGAGTACATGCCAACGATGGAAGGCGACGACGAGGCCGCACCGGCGCAACTGACGCTGGCCGCGGCTGAGCTGCTGATGTCCGGTGTGACGACCGTGGTGGACATGTCGGTGGCGCACGAGCACTGGATCGACATCATGGTGCAAAGCGGCCTGCGTGCCTACATTGCGCCCATGTTCCGTTCGGCGCGCTGGTACACGAAGAATGGCCATGTCGTGGAGTACGAATGGAACGAGAAGGCGGGCGAGGCCGGCATGGAGCGCGCGCTGGCGCTGATCGACAAAGCCGAGGCGCATGAATGCGGCCGGCTGACGGGCATGCTGGTGCCGGCGCAGATCGACACCTGCACGCCGGAACTGCTGAAGTCCAGCCACCAGGAGGCCAAGCGCCGCGGCATCGGCTGGCAGACGCACGCCGCGCAGTCGCTGCCGGAGTTTCACGAGATCACGCGCCGGCACGGCCTGACGCCCGTGCAGTGGCTGCACAGCCTGGGCGTGCTGGATCCGGGCAGCATCGTGGGCCACGGCATCTTCGTGGACGATCATCCGAATACGCACTGGAACACGGCCACCGACCTGTCCATCCTGTCCGAAACAGGCGCCAGCGTGGCGCATTGCCCCACGGTGTTCATGCGCCGCGGCATGGCGCTGCGCGACTTCGGGCGGTATCGCCGCGCGGGCATCAACCTGGGCATCGGCACGGACACCTATCCGCACAACATGATCGAGGAAATGCGCCACGTGGGTTATCTGGCCCGCCTGATGGCGCAAACGCCGCGCGCCGTCACCACCGGCGAAGTCTTCCACGCCGCGACGGTCGGGGGCGCGACGGCGCTGGGCCGAGAAGACCTGGGACGCATCACGGTGGGCGCGCGCGCCGACCTGGTGATGGTGGACATGACCCACCACCTGATGCGTCCGTCGCGGGATCCGGTGCGCAGCCTGGTCTACGCCGCCGCCGACCGCGCCGTGCACACGGTGTACATCGACGGCAAGCGGGTGGTGCATGAAGGCCAGGTGCATTCCCTGGACTATCGCAAGGCCGCTGAACAGGTGGACGAGGCCCAGCGCCGCGCCGAGGCGCTGGTGCCGTCACGCGACCTGGTGGCTGGCCGCAGCGCCGAGCAGATGTCGCCGCTGTCATTCGACATCGTCTGATCCGATCGCAATTCGACACCAGGGGCCGGCCACAGGCCCCGTTCATCCATAAGAACTTCAAGGGAACGACATGGCTTATCTGAACGCTGAAAGACTTGAAACCCGCTTCGGTCTTGCCCGTCTGGGCGCCGCGCTGGCTTGCGCCGGCGCATTGGCCTGGGCGCCGGCACAGGCTGAAACACTGACCGTGGTGATGGCCAGCAAGCTGACGGTGCTTGACCCGGTGCTGACAGCGTCGCATCAGACGCGCAACCATGCCTACATGATCTACGACACGTTGCTGGCCACGGACGCGGACAACAAGATCCAGCCGCAGATGGCGGATAAGTGGGAGATATCGCCCGACGGCAAGACCTACACGTTCACGCTGCGCGATGGCCTGAAATGGCACGACGGCGCGCCGGTCAAGGCCGAAGATTGTGTGGCATCGATCCAGCGCTGGGCGCAGTCGGACAAGACCGGCCGCCAACTCATGCCGCTGGTGGCGTCGATGGACGTCGTCGACGACAAGACCTTCAAGATCGTGTTGAAGGCGCCCGCCGACGTCCTGTCGGCGCTTGGCAAGCCCAGCGGACTGCCCAGCTTCATGATGCCCAAGCGCGTGGCGCAGACGCCGGTGGCGCAGGCCATCACCGATTACACCGGGTCCGGCCCCTTCAAGTTCGTGCAGAAGGAATTCCAGCCGGGCGTGAAGACGGTCTATGAGAAGAACGCCGACTACGTGCCGCGCAAGGAAGCGCCCAGTTGGACGGCGGGCGGCAAGGTGGTCAACGTGGACCGCGTGGAATGGGTGGCGATGGCCGACCCGATGACGACGGTGAATGCGTTGCTGGGCGGCGAGGTCGATTACATCGAGACTGTGCCGTTCGATCTGGTGCCGATGGTGAAAAGCTCGCCGGACCTGACGCTGCGCATTCTGGACAAGATGGGCTACCAGCCCATGTACCGCTTCAACCAGCTGCATGCGCCGTTCGACAACAAGCTGGTGCGTCAGGCCGCCATGTACGCGGTGGGCCAGGACGACATCCTGAAGGCGCAGGTGGGCGACCCGGAATTCTTCAAGACGTGCGGCGCGGTGTTCGGCTGCGATCTGCCGTATTCCAGCAACACGCGCGCCGACATGATCGTGCCGTCCAACATCGAGAAGGCCAAGGCGCTGCTGAAGGAGGCCAAGTATGACGGCGCTCCCGTGGTGATCCTGCACGCCACCGACATTGCGATGGCCTCGGCCATTCCGGTGGTGATGGCGCAGCAGTTGCGCCAGGCGGGCTTCAACGTGCAACTGCAGGCCATGGACTTCATGACCATGCTGTCGCGCCGCGCCAATCGCGACGTGCCGGCCAAGGGCGGCTGGAGCATCTTCGTGACCACGTGGCACGTCAGCGAGATCATGGATCCGCTGCGCAACTACGGCGTGTCGGCCAATGGCGAGAAGGCGTGGTTTGGCTGGCCGACGGTGCCGCAGGTGGAAGCGCTGCGCGACAAGTTCCTGGTGGCAGGCACGGAACCGGAACGCAAGCAGATTGCCGAGCAACTGCAGGACGTCATGCTGGACGAGGGCGTGGCGATCACGCTGGGCCAGATCGAGACGGCAGCGGCGTTCAGCAAGAAGCTGTCGGGCGTGCTGGACTCGCCGGCGCCGGTGTTCTGGAACATCAAGAAAGCCAGCAATTAAGCCATGTTCAGCTACATTCTCAGACGCGTCCTGGCCACGGTCCCCGTGGTTCTGACGGTGGCCGTGCTGGTGTTCTGCCTGCTGCGGCTGACGCCCGGCGATCCGGCGCTGATCCTGGCGGGTGACGCGGCCACCGAGACGCAACTGGCGCAGATCCGCGAGCACATGGGACTGGACCGGTCGTTGGCTACCCAGTTCATGCTGTGGGGCGGACAGGTGCTGCAAGGCGACCTGGGGACGTCGCTGCATTCCGGCACGCCGGTGACGGCGATGATCGGCAGCCGCGTGGGGCCATCGCTGGCGCTGGCGCTATCGACCATCCTGCTGTCCACGCTGATCGCGGTGCCGCTGGGCGTCTTCTCGGCCTGGCGGCGCGGCACCCGCGCGGACCGCGCGGTGATGGCGTTTTCGGTGCTGGGTTTTTCGGTGCCGATCTTCGTCACCGGCTACGCGCTGATCCTGCTATTCGCCATGAAACTGGGCTGGCTGCCGGTGCAGGGCTACAAGTCGCCTTCAGCCGGCCTCGTCGCGTTCGGCATGCACCTGTTGCTGCCCACCATCGCGCTCAGCACCGGCTTTGTGGCGCTGATCGCGCGAATCGCCCGAAGCAGCGTGCTCGAAGTGATGGGCGAAGACTTCATCCGAACCGCCCGTGCCAAGGGCATCACCGAGCGCGCCGTGATGATGGCGCACGCGCTGCGCAACGCGGCCGTGCCGATCATCACCGTCATCGGCGTCAGCATCGCCCTCTTGATCAGCGGTGTGGTCGTCACGGAATCGGTGTTCAACCTGCCCGGGCTGGGCCGGCTGGTGGTCGAGTCCGTGCTGGCCCGGGATTATCCGCTCATCCAGGGGCTGATCCTGCTGTTCTCGCTGGTCTATATCGGCGTGAACCTGACCATCGACGTTCTGTATTCGGTGTTCGATCCGCGCATCCGTTACTGAAGGAATCCGCATGTCCACTTCCATACACTCGATCGCGGGTGGGACGGGCGTCGCCCCGGCCGCCCGCAAGCCGCCCCGGTCGGCGCTGGTTCGCACGCTGTCCACCTGGCCGGTCATGGCCGCGCTGGTCATGCTGGCGGTCATCGTGCTGGCCGCCGTCTCGGCCAATCTGCTGGGGCTGGCCGATCCGATGGCCATCAACCCCATGCAGCGCCTGAAAGGCTTTTCCGCCGAGCATTGGTTCGGCACCGACGCCTACGGGCGAGACGTGCTGTCGCGCGTGATCCACGGCGCGCGCATCTCGCTGATGATCGGCGCGGGCACGGCCGTCGCGGCGCTGATACCCGGACTGGTGTTGGGCGTGATCGCCGGCTACTTCCGGGCGGCGGACATGGTCATCATGCGGATCATGGACGGCATCATGTCCGTGCCCAGCATCCTGCTGGCCATCGCGCTGGTTGCCGTCACCGGCGCCAGCCTGCTGACGGTGCTGATCGCGATTGCCGTGCCCGAGTTTCCGCGGGTGGTGCGCCTGGTGCGCGGACTGATCCTGAGCCTGCGCGACGAGCCCTATGTGGAGGCCGCCATTTCGCTTGGCACGCCGACGCGGGTGTTGATGATGCGCCATCTTGTGCCCAACACCGTTGCGCCGCTGATAGTGCAGGGCACCTTCATCTTTGCGTCCGCCATGCTGTCCGAGGCGGTCATGAGCTTTCTGGGCGTGGGCATGCCGCCGGAGTTTCCGTCCTGGGGCAACGTCATCGCCGAGGGCCGCATGTACTTCCAGGTCCGACCCGAGCTGATCCTGCTGCCGGGCCTGTTCCTGGCGCTGACGGTGCTCAGCGTCAACATGCTGGGCGACGCGATGCGCGACGCCCTTGATCCCAAGATGGCGCGGAGGGTCTGACATGAACGAATCCACAATGCCCGTGCTGCAAGTGCAGAACCTGTCGGTCCAGTTGGTGGGCGCGCCGCAAGAGGAGCCGCGCCACGTGGTGGAAGGCATCAGCTTCGACATTCACGCCGGCGAAACCTTGTGCGTCGTCGGCGAGTCCGGGTCGGGCAAGTCGGTCACGTCGTTTTCGGTGATGGGCCTTCTGGCGCCCGATGCGCTCAAGCCCTGCGCGGGCCGCATCCTGCTGGATGGCGAGGACGTGCTGGCCTGCACGCCGGAACGCCTGCGTGAACTGCGCGCCACGCGCATGTCCATGGTCTTTCAAGAGCCCATGACGGCGCTCAACCCTGTGCGCACGGTGGGCTGGCAGATCGACGAGGTGCTGCGCACCCACAGCGGCATGGATGCGGCGTCGCGCAAGCGCAAGATTCTGGCCATGCTGGAATCGGTGCGGCTGCCGGACGTCGAACGCATCTACCAGTCGTACCCGCACCAGTTGTCGGGTGGGCAGCGCCAGCGCATCGTGATCTGCATGGCGCTGATCCTGAATCCCAAGCTGCTCATCGCCGATGAACCGACCACTGCGCTGGATGTGACGACGCAAAAGCAGATCCTGGCGTTGATCCAGGAACTGCAGCAGTCGCACAACACCGCTGTGCTATTCATCACGCACGACTTCGGCGTGGTGGCGGAAATCGCCGATCGCATTGCGGTGATGAACCGGGGGCGCATGGTGGAAGTGGGCACGCGCGACGACATCCTCGCGCGTCCCAAAGAGGCCTACACCCGCATGCTGGTGTCATCGGTCCCTGGCCTGGCGCCGCAGGCAAGGCAGGCGCCGGAAGGTGCGCCGGTGCTGGTCGTGAAAGGCCTGCAGAAGACCTATGCCGAGCGCGGCTTCTTCAAGGCCAAGCGCACGGTGCACGCGGTCAGAGACGTCAGCTTCACGCTGCGCAAGAAGGAAATTGTCGGCGTCGTTGGGGAGTCGGGGTCGGGGAAATCCACGTTGGCGCGCTGCATTGCGCGGCTGATCGATCCGAGCGCTGGCAGCGTGCGGCTGGACGGCACGGAAATCGCCACCGCCACCAAGCGCGAGTTCCATCCGGTGCGCAAGCGCATCCAGGTGGTGTTCCAGGATCCGTACCGGTCGCTCAATGCGCGCATCCGGGTAGGCGACTCCATCGTCGAAGGCATGCGCAATTTTGGCGTGCCGGAAGACGAAGCGCGGACGCGGGCCATCGAGCTGCTGGACATTGTCGGGTTGAGTGCGGAAACCATGGATCGCTACCCGCATCAGTTCTCGGGCGGGCAACGCCAGCGCATCTGCATCGCGCGGGCCCTGGCCCTGCGGCCCGACATCCTGATCGCCGACGAAGCCGTGTCGGCGCTAGACGTTTCGGTGCAGGCGCAAGTGCTGGAGCTGATCGAAGACATTCGCGCACGCACCGATACGGCGGTGCTGTTCATCACCCATGACCTGCGCGTGGCGGCGCAGATCTGCGATTCGATTGTGGTGATGAAGTCGGGGCAGATTGTCGAGGCTGGGGATGCGGCTGCGGTGTTGACCCAGCCGAGGGACGGCTACACGCGCCAGTTGCTTGAGGCGGCGCCGGGCAGGCATTGGGATTTCAAGCGGTTCAGGCGAATGGAGGCGGTCGTGAGTTAACGCGGGCGCACAAGCGTTCGGTGTTACATTGAGTGAATTACAAACTCATTCAATTACAATCATGACTCGACGTTTGTTGGGACTTCTGTTGCTGGCCGCGCTGACCGGCTGCGGCACCACGCTTAAACCGGTCAAGCCGGATGCCGCGACGGGTCTGTTCCCCACCACGGTGGCCGTTTCGCCTACCAATATTCTGGTCGCTGAACGATTCGATCCTGCGTATCGGAAGATGGTGCATCTTAAAGTGGAGGCCCAGCCTGCCAACCCGCTTTTCGTGGATTACTTCACGACGTCCATCAAGGACACCGGGGTGTTTGAGCAGGTGTTGACCAAGAGCGACCTGCAGACAATTGTCATCGAGCGTGAATTGCAGGACAAGGTAAGCAACGTTTCCGACGTGCTGGGCTTGAACATTCTGAGCAAGCAGATCGGCAACTTCCTGATCCTGGTATCCGACGCGCAGTGGAAGGGTGGCTATAACTTCGAAGGCACGATGCAGGGCATCGACGCCAGCACCGGAAAGACTGTCTTCAAGTCCAGCTTCAGCGCCTTCAATTGGGACGGCTTGGATATCCCCATGTACCGGCCGATGTTGAACTCTTTTGTGCTCTGGGCAAAGGGCGAACTGCCCGTGGTCCGTGCCGAGGTGCCGGTCGCTGTACCCACCGCGCGGAAGTGATCTGACGGCGGATGGGCGTGGCCCGCCGCCGGCGAGGTCTCTCATCAATCTCGGCATCAACGAACGCGCGTGCCACACGTGAAAAGGCCTGAGTTCGGCGCAACGCCGGACTCAGGCCTTTGGGCTTCAGATCTCTATCCGTGTGTTTGCAGGCAGAAGTTCCGCTTCCGGACGCTGCATTACGCCTCGATCCGCTCCACCTTCCCAACCAGCAGGATGTACGACAGCGCGCCCAGCAACGCCAGCGACGACACGTACACGATCGCCGGGGCGAAACTGTCCTTGGACACCAGCAAGCCAATCACGATGGGCGTGCAGATCGACGACAGGTTGCCGACGAAGTTGAACACGCCGCCGGTCAGGCCCAGAAGGCGCACCGGCGCCAGCGTGGACACGAGCGACCACGTGATCGACGCCAGGCCGTTGCCAAAGAACGCGACGGCGAGGAAGAAGATGACCCACGGCGTGGAGTCCGTGAAGTTCGCGCCGATCATGGACGTGGAGATCAGCAGGCCCAGGATGATGGGCAGCTTGCGCGCCATGCCGACGGTGGCGCCGCGGCGGATCAGGAAGTCGGACAGCACCCCCGAGCACAGCACGCCGATGAAGGCGGCCAGGAACGGCACCGACGCCAGGAAGCCGGACTTGATGAAGTCCATGCCGCGGTACTTGACCAGATACGTGGGGAACCAGGTCAGGAAGAACCACAGCGTGGAGGTCAGGCAGAACTGGCCGAGGTACACGCCCCACAGCTTGCGCTTGCTCATGACCAGACCCAGGTCGTTCCAGTTGAACGGCGCCTTCTTCTCGCGCACGCGCGTGTCCAGATCGACGACGCCGCCGCCTTGCTGGATCAGCTCGATTTCCGCCGCGTTGGCGCCCTTGAACTGGCGCGGTTCGCGGTAGATCATGAACCACAGCACGCCCCAGATGATGCCCAGGAGGCCGGTGCTGACGAACACCATGTGCCAGCCGTAGTGGTGCTGCAGCCAGGCCAGTACGGGCGTCAGGAACGCCAGGCCGACGAACTGGCCCGACGTGTAGAAGCCGATGGCGGTGGCGCGTTCGCGTTCGGGGAACCAGGTCGTGACGACGCGGTTGTTGATGGGGTAGGCCGGGGCTTCCAGCGCGCCCACGGCCAGGCGCAGGACGAACAGGATGACGAAGCTGCCGGCAAAGCCCATGAAGAACGTGGCCGCGGACCACAGGATCAGCGCGGCGGCGTACAGCACGCGGGGGGACACGCGGTCCACCAGCCAGCCGCCGGGAATCTGCATGGCGGCGTAGGTCCAGCCGAAGGCCGACAGGATCAGGCCTTCATGCCAGGTGTCCAGGCCGAACTCGTCCTTGAGGGCGGGGGCGGCGATGGACAGGTTGCTGCGGTCCAGGTAGTTGATGACGACGGTGATGAACAGCATCACCATGATGATGTAGCGGCTGCGGGTCGGGCGCTGAGCGCCCTGCAGGCCGGCGTGCGCGGCGGTGGACAAAGGAGTCTCCTCTCTCTTTTATCGGCTTACCATTCGGCGAAGCTGCCGTCGGCGTGACGCCAGATGGGGTTGCGCCAGCGGTGGCCCACTGCGGCGCGTTCCTTGACGTATTCCTCGTTCACTTCGATGCCCAGGCCGGGCCCTTGCGGGATCGCGACCATGCCGTCCTCGTACGCAAAGACCTCACGGTTGCTGACGTAGTCGAGCAGGTCATTGGCGGCGTTGTAGTGGATGCCCAGGCTCTGTTCCTGGATGAACGCGTTGTAGCAGCCCGCGTCGATCTGCAGGCAGGTGGCCAGCGCGATGGGGCCGAGCGGGCAGTGCAGAGCCAGCGCGACGTCATAGGCTTCGGCCATCGCGGCGATCTTGCGGGTCTCGGTGATGCCGCCGGCGTGCGACGGGTCGGGCTGGATGATGTCGACGTAGCCTTCGGACAGCACGCGCTTGAAGTCCCAGCGCGAGAACAGGCGCTCGCCCAACGCGATCGGCGTGGATGTCAGCGGCGCCAGCTCCTTCAGCGCTTCGTAGTGTTCGCTCAGCACGGGCTCTTCAATGAACATGAGCTTGAACGGATCAAGTTCCTTCATCAGCACCTTGGCCATGGGCTTGTGGACGCGGCCGTGGAAGTCCACGCCGATGCCCACGTTCGGGCCGACGGCGTCGCGCACGGCGGCCACGTTCTCCAGGCACTTTTCGACCTTGTCGAACGAGTCGATGTATTGCAGCTCTTCGGTGCCGTTCATCTTGACGGCGGTGAAGCCGCGCTCGACGGCGCTCTTGGCGGCCGCCGCGGTATCGGCCGGACGGTCGCCGCCAATCCACGAGTACACCCGGATGCGGTCGCGTACGTTGCCGCCCAAGAGCTGCGACACGGGCACGCCAAGGTGCTTGCCCTTGATGTCCCACAGCGCCTGGTCGATGCCGGCCAGTGCGCTCATGTGGATGGCGCCGCCGCGGTAGAAGCCGCCGCGGTACAGGACCGTCCAGTGGTCTTCGATGTTGCGGGGATCCTTGCCGATCAGGTAGTCGGACAGTTCCTCGACGGCGGCGGCGACGGAGTGCGCGCGGCCTTCGACGACGGGCTCGCCCCAGCCGACGATGCCTTCGTCCGTTTCAATCTTCAGGAAGCACCACCGGGGCGGCACGATGTAGGTGGTGAGCTTGGTGATCTTCATGCTTGTGTCTCCTGGGCAGGATAGGCGCGTTGCCAGGCCGCGACGAAAGCGCGTGCGTTCTGGCCGGTTGCTTCGGCCGACAGGCCGGGTTTGTACAAGGCGGAGCCCAGGCCGAAGCCGCTGGCGCCCGCCTGGGCGTAATTCGAAAGGTTGTCGGGCGTGATGCCGCCCACGGGAACCAGCGCGATCGGCGGGCGCATCACGGCGCGCCAGGCCTTGAGCACGGCCGGGCCGAGCTGCTCGGCCGGGAACATCTTCAGCACGTCGGCCCCGGCGGCCAGCGCCGCGAAGGCTTCGGTGGGCGTGGCGACACCGGGGCAGGACGCCATGCCCAGCTTCTTGGCCTGGCGTATGACGGCCGGGTCGCTGTGCGGCATGACGATGAGTTCGCCACCGGCCTGCTGGATGCGGGCGCAGTCGTCGGGGTTGAGGACGGTGCCGGCGCCGATGAGGCAGTCGGTGGGCAGCGCGGCGCGCATGGCGCGAATGCTGTCCAGCGGATCCGGCGAATTGAGCGGCACTTCGATCAGCCGAAAGCCCGCCTCGTACAACGCCTGTCCGACGGGCTCGGCTTCGGCGGGCGTGATGCCGCGCAGGATGGCGATCAGGCCGCAGTGGGCCATGGCGGTTTGCAGACCGGGATGGTTCATCGAAGATTCCTAGGCGGAGAGCTGAATGGAAGGGGAGACGAGGCCGGCGCAGATAGCCAGGTGCCACAGTCCGCGCTCGGTGGCGTTCTGCGCCTGCTCGGGCGCGCCCAGGCCGTAATGCTGCATGGCCAGGATGTAGCGCTTGCATAGCGCGGGCTCGCCGCACAGCACGATGCGGGGCAGTTCGCCCTGCTGGCGCAGCATCTCGGCCAGCGCGGCGACTTCATGGCCGATCAAGAGGCCCGACAGGTAGTCGGCCTGCGACTCGGGCGCGAGTTCGCCGGTCAAGCCCAGCGCGCGCGTGCTGAAGATGGTGGACATCACGCCCGCCCGGCCAGCCGGCGCACCCGCGACCTTCACGCCGCGTTCGAAGGCAGCCATGTCGGCACTGGGGGCGTCGGCCATTGTGCGGCCCAGAATGGTGTGGCCGCGCAGCGCCGCGTAGACCTCGCCGGTCATGAAAGTGTCGAAGTGGGTGACGCGGCCGCGGCGTGCGTTGACCCATTTGGAGTGCGTGCCGGGCAATCCGATGAGCACGCTGTCGGCATTGGCGCTGGCCTCGTCTGCCATCACGCCGAAGACTTGGGTCTCTTCGCCGCGCATCACGTTGGGCAGTCCGTGGCGCTGGATGAGGCCGGGCACGATGTGGACGGGCGTGCCGCCGGGGCGGTCCACGACGGTCAGCAGCGTGCCGATGCGTTCAAGTTCGACGGGCACGTCCAGGTAGGCGGCTTCCTTCCAGCCCTGCGCGCTGCCGACCATGCCGCAGGCGATGACGGGCAGGGCGGGTTCGGCACGCAGCCAGTCGCCGCACGCCTGGTCAAAAGCCAGTTCAAAGCCGGATAGTGCCGTAGTGGCTGCGCCGTCCTGCAACGGTTGCGGCAGGCGCATGATTCCCCAGGGCAAATGGCGCGTATCGAGCGTGCGGCCCGTGGCGTCCAGGCGGTAGGCGCGAAGTGAAGAGGTGCCCCAATCCAGCGCGATGAGAGCCGCACGGGCGGGCGATCCGGTATTCATCAGAGTCTGTCTCGTCTCTGTCCGCGCATCCGGCTGCCGTCGTGGCGCCGTGATGGCGCGCGGGAGGGCTGAGAGGGCGCGAACCTTGTTGTCTGAAATCTGCCGAGCGCGCGCGGGAGAGGTGCGCAGCGCACGATGGCAAAAATTCTAGTTCAGCGCTTGAAAAATCTCAAAATATAGAATTAAATCCCACATACAGGGAATTAACATGTATCCGTGCCGCGACGCCGGGTATGCTTGCCGATCTTTCCCGCCGCCCCGCAACACTGCCTTCGCACCATGACCACCACCACGCTGAACTCCGCGCAATCCGCCACGCTTGACCCTGATGCCGCCGCACCGGCCGGCACGCAGACGTTAATGCGCGGTCTTGCCGTGGTGCAGGCCGTGGCCGATGGCGCACGCGACCTGAAGGAAATCTGCGCGCGTATTGGCGTGGCGCGCAGCACCACGCACCGGCTTGCAAGCTGTCTGGTGCAAGAGCGCTACCTGCGCGCGCTGCCGGGCGTCGGCTATGTGCTGGGCCCCAAGCTGATCGAACTGGGCTTTCAGGCGCGCGAGGCCTTTCCGCTGGCGACGCTGGCGCGCCCTTATCTGGACAGCCTTGCCGACATGACGGGCGACACGATTCACCTGGCGGTGCGCGACAACAACGACGTGCTGTACCTCGAAAAGATTCCGGGCAAGAAGGGATTGGAAATGCGTTCGCGCGTGGGCCACCGCATGCCGCTCGCCGCGACCGGCGTGGGCAAGGCGTTGCTGCTGGATGCGGACGAGCCGCAGTGGAAGGCGCTGCATCGCGTCGGCGCACCGGTGTCGTCGCGCGCGCCCGGCGGGCAGCAAGGCTGGGAGGCGTTCCGCGACCGCATGCGCGATTACGCGTCGCAGGGTTACGCGTTCGACCTGGAAGACAACGAACCGTCGATCCGCTGCGTTGCGGCGCCCGTGCGCGATGCGTCCAGCGGCATCGTCGCCGCGATCAGCGTGTCGAGCACCGTGCCCTATATGTCGCTGGAGCGGATGCGTGAGATGGTGCCGGTGGTGCAGAGCGCGGCTGCGGGGATATCGGCCGAGATGGGATGGAAGGTCGAGCGCGGCTGAGAGCTAGTCGCGCTGATGATCCCGGACCGCGTGGCGTTCGACACGCGCTTTTGAGCCGCTGGCGATCAGGTGGGCGCCACAGGCCGTCGTCATGCCGTGCAGCGCAACCGGGATGCCATTGATCTTGTATGTAGCGCTGCCCTGCACGATGGGAAAGACGCCGTCGCACTTGGGGCAGGAGACCTGATGGCCTACGCCGGCCATGGGTTTGCCATTGAGATTGGTGTGCGGGAAACCTTCCAGCACCGACCCCCCGTGGTCGGTGCTGTCGTCTTTGCGGATGATTTCTGGCATTTGGTTGTTGCCTCCGCTATAGCGCTTTGACCAGACGCCAGGTGACTATTTGGCCGTTCACTTCCGGCAGAAGATCGTTGTGCATGAATGTCTGCCTGCCTTGGGAAGGCTCCTCTTCGCAGATCCAGATGCCAGGCCATGGACAAGGTGAGCCGGAGAGCATGCGCAGGAAGTGACGTTCGCTGGTTTTGATCTTGCCCGACTCGTCGATGACGGCCTTGATTTCCTCCAGCCTATCGAAACGGCGCAGCCAGAGGTTGCTGGTCAGCGGATTGAAGCGGATCTCACCGGCGATGGAGCCGTAGTGCAGAGATCCGACGTCCTGCACCCGCAATGAACGGATGGCGTTGTTGACCTTTACGTATAGTTCGGGAGTCGGGTCTGTCTCGGCTTTGCCGAGTGCGGGCCAATCACCGGCGCGGATGGCGGTGCCCCATTCGTAGGGGAGAAGCGCGATGCGTTCGTCGTTCAGCTTCGTCTTCAATTCTTCCGGCGTGCCTAACGTGGCAATCCAGTGATGGGCGAGGAAGGTGTACCAGTTGAGATTCTTGTAGCCCTCACGCAGGGTCTTCTTTCCCGTCGGTCCGCAAACATCTACCCCTCTATATGCCCAGGCTGTCTCGTGTTCAAGGGTCTGGTAATCCTCCCAATCGTGGCATTCCTGAATCCCCAGTCCGGCAGCGCCATGGAGAGGGCGAAGCAACGCGCAGCACTTCAACAGGAAACTCTCGAATCGAGCTTTCCCTTCCCCCGCAAGCTCTACGACAGGTAGATAGGCCCGTACAGTAGTGAGAGGTTTGTGAACCTGCTCATACCATCCGGCGGGAGAAAAGACCCCAAACATATAGTCGCTAACGTGCCCCAAACTTAACTTGGACATACATTTGAACTCGACGACATCCATCGGACTGGTATTCACGATGTAGTCTCGATAGGCTTCAAAGTCCATTTTGGCGAAGGGGCGGACGATCATGCGCTTATCTTCGCGATATCCGCCCTTGAGCTTATCGCCATAGAGTTCATGGTAGAGAGTGAACGCCTCTGCGATGCCTTTGCGACGAACAGGCAGATAGGCGTCAACAAGATGGAATATGGCAATAACTCCGACTTGCTGAACGAGTAGTGTGTTGTCGTCCTCATCCGCGAAGGTGAAGTACCAGCGTTCGGCATCGAATTCATTAAAAAAATTGGTCATTGTTTAGTCTCCGGCGCATCGGCCCAGAACAGATACAGCTGCTCCGTGCGCGGTTGATTCCGTTGGCTGGCCTCCCACTCCTGATATGCCTGCCATTGGCGTTGAAGTTCGGGAGTCAGAATCGGTGCGGAGATTCCGTCTTTCGATTTGGCGTAGGTCACACTCGTTCCTGCTGCACTGGTCACTCCTGTGAAGCGGCCCCAGGTAACAAGGCGGCCATACTGCACGACTCGCGGGCCGGCTCGTGCAGCCAAGGTTGACCCTGAGAGTGCAGCACTGCCTCCAGCAGCGGCCGCCATGCCAGTGCTAATACCCGTGGCTCCCACAAACAAAAAGGGGGCCATGAGTGAAATCTCAATCTGCGCGCGCGCCCGAGCAGTCGCTGCGTTATCGTGTCCGATAGCGGGGCCGACGCTCATGGCAGGACGTTCCGGGGGCGGTGGTCTGACTTCGAGGGCCCGCTTTGCAGCCTGGTGCTCGGCGTCAATCAAACCCACCACGAGGCCGTGCGGATCAGCCGAAGCTCGCAAGGGCAGCGACATAACCTGAGACACGGGTTTGTAAACGGGTTCGTTCTGCGCCGCAGTGAGCCACTCGCGGCGCTGGTGCCTGTCTGCTCTGTCGCATCGGTCGGTTTGAAGCAATCGGAATTTTTCGCTGTCACCGGCTATGTCTTCGTAAGCCTGTCGCTGCTCATCAGAAAGCGAGTCCTTCCCAAACTTCATTTCAATCACACCAGCGAGATTAGGCTGACTGTATTGAGGCTCGCCTCCCATCGTGTGGTTGATGATCCGCACAACATCAGGAATTCGCATCGGGCTTTTCTGCACGACCTGAGTATCCTGCCAAATTCCTTCCTCGACGTCCGGCGGCAACGGCACTGGAACCATCTTCTCAAGCTCATCCAAGCCCAATAAGTCCACCACCACCTCAACACTGCTGTACTGCGGAAACTGCCGGCTACTGATCCGCTTGTATTGAGACAAAGGAAAGGAACTCGGCCGATGCGGCTGTTTTTTACTCATGATCGGAGCCGGCGGCGTCTTCGTCATGTCGTAGCCCACTTCGGCGCAATAGGGCCAGCGATACTCAAAGAGCTCGTTATCCGCCCGGATCATCAGAGCAACCGTGCGTTGGTACATGGGTGCGTCATCGCTGGCACGCCTGTACGGATTGGCGCTGGCATAGCGTGCCTTCTCGCACAGATACCAGAGGTCCAGCGGATTGGTCACGGGTAGCACCTGGCCGGATGCGTCAGGTTTGGTCGAGCCTCGGGTGCTTCCCCCTGGGTTCTTCGGCCCGGGACGTACGGTCTGAGTGGCCATGATTCAGCCTGTCTCCTAATTAGGATTGCGAAGAAAATCCAGCGAATAGCTGCCAGCGCCATCCCAATAGCTGGCGCTCAGATGCAAGAGGTCATCCGGATCCGGTATTGCCGAAGCCTCCAAAGGTTCACTCGTGTCGCTGGTGATGACCTGCGTACGGCCCTGCGCGTCGGTCCGTCCACGCACGATGTCGCCACTGGCGCGGACGATCTCGTACGCGTGATTCGGCAGAACTCTGTTCGTGCTTGCGTCGCGCAACACGAAGAACTCTTCAAACGGCCCGGGCTTGCCCGAGAATTGGCCGAGGGTGGGCACCATGGTTCCCGGTCCCGTGAGGTTGTGGTCTGTGGCCTTGACGGTGAAGACCCCGGGCATGCCCATCTCGATGTTGCCGCCTGCCATCTTGATGTAGGCGCCGCCACACAGCAGGGTGACGTGTTCTTCGGCTGAAACCGTGACATGGTTGTTGTTGGCGCGAACCTCCACGCTCTTGTCGGCGTCGATGTGGATGCTGTTGTGTTGCGCCTGAAGGCGCAGCTGGCCGGTATGCGCGATGTGGCGCATGTCTCCCCGTTGCGCGAACGTGCCCAGGCCATTGCCGGCGTTGACGACCACGCGTTCACCAGCCGTCAATTGCAGGTTTGCGTGGGCGACGGCATCCAGATGTTCGCCCGCGCCCAACGCGATGGAGAGGGGTGTTCCGGCAGCGATGCCGGCGGGGGCGGATAGCGCCATGACAGGCGCGGTTCCTTCGCCAGTGCCGCGGGTCTGGTCGTTGGCGCCATGGCCAAGGGCTCGCACCCACGCAGTCAGATCCCGGCGCGGCTCGGCGTCGTGAGGGGCGCCTTGATGCTCGCCGGCGTAGTCGCCCAGGCTGCGGGCTAGTTGTAGCGCTGCCTCCAGGACGGCCACGATCTCGTTGCGGTCGAGTTGGCCACCTTGGGCGTTGGCTTGCGACTCCGTGGTCAGCAGCAGGCCTTGCGCGGCGCGCAGCGTCCCGTGAAGGTCTGTGCGCAGTTCGAAGCCTTCGCCGCGCGGCGCGCCACCGTTGGGCCGCGGATGGGTGAGATAACCCAGGTGCAGGTGGCTGGCGCCATGGTCGTTCATCAGCGCGGCGCTGATTTGCGATGGGGTGTCGTCCAGCCGCAGTTCGCTGGCCCGCTTGCCCTTGTGCTCCTTGCTCTTGACCGTTGCCAGGTCTTTGAACTTTGGCAGTTCGTAAGGCGGCAACTGCAGGCGGTTGTAGACGCGGCCGGTGATCACGGGCTGGTCGGGGTCGCCGTCGAAATGCGAGACGATGACCTCCTGGCCGATGCGGGGGATGGCCATGTGGCCCCACGTGGCGCCGGCAATGTTCTGGGACACACGGATCCAGCATGAGCTGAACCCATCATGTTTGCCCACGCGATCCCAGGGAAACTGGACCTTCACGCGTCCATATTCGTCGGTATGGATTTCTTCGTTGGGCGGACCGACCACGACGGCGTTCTGCGGTCCATCAATGTGTGGCCGGGGCAGCGGTTCGGCGCGCCACTCGGCGTCGTCCGGCACCAGTTCGGCCTCGTAGCGGTAATGCGTACCCGACTGCGCTTCGGCGCTTTCCTCGGCCTGGCTGGCGTGCTGCTTGCCCCGGTGGACGATACGCACCGGGCGCCAGCCGCGGTTCATGGCTTCGCGCGGGTGCCCGGCCAGCGTGAAGGAAATGCCCAGCTGCAGGCGGGGGTCGTCGCCTTCGACCAGGGCAATGCGCGCATCACGGCGATGGCCGCGCAGGCGGTTTCCAGCGAAGGGTTTGCCGGCCTCGTCGAACTTGGCGCGCGCGGGATAGTCGTAGCGTTCGTAGCGGCGGCCCTGGTGGTCCAGGTCTTGCCCGTCGCGGCTGTGCTGGTGTGCGTATCGCGGATGGTGGAAGGTGTAGTCGCGCTGCGTCTGACGCGCGGTGCGCACGTTCTCGGTGTACGCGAAGCGGCGCAGCGCAGGTTGTGGCTGGTCACCGCCGGGTGTGGGGTTGTATTGCACGGGTTCGTCGCCCACCCGGCCATGGATGAACAGGCGGTCGCTGTGGACCAGCCGATGGCCTTCGGGGCTGTGGCGGAAGGAATAGAAGAAGCCTTCCTCGCGCATGATGCGCTCGACGAAGTGATAGTCGGTGTCGCCCGCTTGCACGCAGTATTCGCGGGCCTGGTGCTCGGTGGTGTTGCGCTGCTCGTAGTCTTGGGTCAGACCATGCGCCTTGAGCACCGATTCGGCGATCTGCGGAACCGTAAGGGACTGAAAGATGCGCCAGTCCGAACTGAGTTTGAGGCGCGCCAGCCGCGGCTCGATCACCGCGCGGTAGCGGGTGCGGCGAAAGCCCGTGTCGCCTTGGATGAACGATGACACCGCGCCATGCACGTAGCGCACCGGGGTATCGCCCTGCCAGAGGGTGAGCAGCGCGGCGCGGTCCAGCACCTGGCCGAAGTCGATGGCGGCGTTGGCGCTGGCGAGGTCTACGTCAAGCAGGAAGGTCTCGGACAGGCCTTCGTGCAGCGTGAACTCGACGACCTCGAAGGATTCGTCGCCGACGGAAAAGGTGAAGCGAAGATCGGGTTGGATAGGTATGACGTGCTCCCGCAACGACAGACCTTTCCTAAAACGTGAGCGTCAGGTCTGCCTATAGGCAAGCGTCCGCTGCAATCAGACGATTGCAATGGAGTCGCATGGCATGCGCTGCCATTACGTCATACCGGTCAATTTCTGGGTATCGGACCGTTCTTATATTTGCCGGGAAGGGGGCTGAAAACGCGCGGATACCACCGGGCGCGATGGCGTCGGCGCGGATCTGCAACGTGGCGTTGCACTATGCGTCTTCGGCGCGGATGTGCAGCGCTTCGCGCACCGCTACCTTGCGTCGCCGCGATGCTCGATTGTCGTCAGCAAATCGAGCAGCACGTCCATATCCACCGGCTTGACCTGCTCGCCCACGGTGATGGCTTCTTTGCCATCGTATGCAGCGGTGACATCGTGGCCTTCAATGACGATCGCCGCGACCAGGGACTCGATCGCATCGCGGTTGTCATCGACCACCAGGACCTTGCGCGCTACCGGCGAGAGCGCGTCGGCGGGGAGTTGCGGCGTCACCTCCTGCATGCCGGTGACGGGCAGCCGCACGACGCTCATGGCAGGGGCCAAGGCGCCTCAGAGGCTTTCAATAATTGCACGAATCGCGCAGAAGGAATGTTGCAATTTGTCCGGGTGTGGCGGTGCGTGACCGCCCGCGCGGCTACTCCAGCGGCAGGGTCAGCACCCCTTGCGGGGCGGGACGCATCATGACGCGCCGGTACCAGGCGGACAGCGCGGGGGTGGCGGGCCGCTCGATGGGCAGGGCCAACCAGCGGTGCGCGGCGGCGACGAGCGCGATGTCGCCCATGGTGAGGTGGCGACCGGCGATGAATTCGCGGCCCTGCAGGGCTTGGTCCAGAATCAACGCACGGTCGTTGGATCGCTTGATCGAGTTGTCGATGGCGGCCTTGTCGCGGCGGGCTTCGGGCGTGCGGATCAGGCCCAGAAAGGCCGGCGCCATGGCCGGCTGCCATTCGGTCGCCTGCCAATCCATCCAGCGGTCGGCATCGGCGCGCAGGCAGACGTCCTCGGGCCACAGCGTGCCCGCGCCGTAGCGTGCTGCCAGGTAGCGCACGATGGCGTTGGATTCCCACAAGATGAAGCCGCCGTCGTCGATGACTGGGACGAGGCGGTTGGGATTGAGCTTGGCCGCGTAATCGGCGGTGTCGACCACGCCGAACGGGCCGCCTGCCTGAACAAAGGTGTGCGGCAGGGCCAGCTCGCGTACGGCCAGCATCACTTTCTGAACGTTGACGGAGGTCAGGCGTCCCCAGATCTTCAACATAGCCAATCCTTCTAAGGGTCAGGCCGGCGGCAGGTGCCGCCGCGCAAAGCCGCTGTCGCGCCCAAAGCGCGTCCAGTCGAATGCCGGCCCGGGGTCGGACTTGCGCCCCGGAGCGATATGTTCGTGTCCCTGGGCGGCAACCAGGGGATAGCGCGCGCGCAGGGTGTGAGTCAGCCGGCGCAGCGACGCGTACTGCTCGCCAGTGTAGGGCAGCGTGTCCGTGCCTTCCAGTTCGATGCCGATGGAAAAATCGTTGCAGCGCTCGCGGCCGGCAAATCGCGACACACCCGCGTGCCAGGCACGCCGGTCCGTGGCGACGAATTGCACGATGCGCCCGTCGCGGCGGATGAAAAAGTGCGCCGACACGCGCAGGCCGCGCAGGCGTTCCAGCCAGGGGTGTGAGAGGTAGTCCAGCGTGTTCAGGAAGAGGCCCGCGACCTCAGGTCCGCCAAACTGGCCCGGCGGCAAGCTGATGTTGTGCACGACCAGCAGCGAGACCTGTGTGTCCGCGGGGCGTGCGTCGCAGTTGGGTGAGCGCAGAAGGGAAACACCCGGCGCCGGCGCCAGCCAGCCATGTCTATCCAGAAGCAAAGGCATAGGGAGGGAGCGTGTGAAAATTCCGGCACCCATTATGCCGCGCCGCCGCCAGATGCCCTATCCGGCAAACCGCCGGGGCGGCTGCGCGGCGGATAGACGGGTCAGCGCTTTGCCGGACCCAGGCGGGCGTGGTCGGGGCTGCACCAGGTCTGGCCGTTTTGCAGCAGGGCCTCGGAGCGGGGCAGATGGATGCCGCAATGGGCGCAGCGCACCATGGATTCGATGGCGGGCGGGGGCTGCGCGCCCTGCGCCTTTTTCTTCTGGCCGCCCTGCGCGTCGGCCTGGCGCTGCGCGGCCATGCGGCCGGCAATGCGGGCGACAAACAGAACCAGGATGATCAAAACGATCCAGAACAGCAACTTGCCCACGTCAGCCTCGATGCAGAATCATTTCCAGCACGAACCGGCTGCCGGTGTAGGCCAGAATCAAAAAACCAAAACCCGTCAGGGTCCAACGCAGCGCGACGCGGCCGCGCCAGCCCCAGATATGCCGGCCGGCCAGCAGGACGCCGAAGGTCAGCCAGGACAACAGGGTGAAAACGGTCTTGTGGTCGAACGGCAGGATCTTGCCGGTCAGCTTCATGGAGGCGACCGAGCCCGAGCCCACCGCCAGCGTCAGCACGACAAATCCGATCCAGATGATGCGGAAAAGCAGCTGCTCCTGCACCAGCAGCGGCGGCTGCGAATCGAGCACGCGCCCGATGATGCTGCGTTCGGCGGGGGCGTCCAGGGGGCGGTGCAGGTGGCGGTCCAGCAGGGCCATCATCATGGCGTGCAGGGCGGCAATGGTGATGAGGCCGTAGGCCGCCAGGGCGATCAAGAGGTGCACGCGCAGCCAGGGATCGTCGGCATGGGGCACGAATTGCCCCTGCGGGAAGACGGCGGCAAGGCCGCTGGCGATGGCGGCGGCGGGCAATAGCAGCAATTGCAGGCCGTCTATGCGCACCAGCAGGCTTTCCAGCCAGAACACGACCATGCCCAGCCAGATGGCGGCGGACAGGGCCAGCGCCCATCCAATGAAAAGATGCTGGGATCCCAGCATCGATTGTTGCAGCCCGATTCCATGGAGAATCAGGGCGCCCAGCAGGCACAGACGGGCGATTCTGCCGGTCTGCTCCACTTCCCCGGCGCCGGCCAGGCGGATCCAAAGCGACCCCCCTAGCACCGCGTACGCCAAGGCAGCCGCTGTGTGAAATACAATGCCGAGTGACATAGAAACCGTTGTCTGGATGGGGCCTTGGGGTGCGCGTCACCCGAAAGCGCAGAATCCGCGCCTGCGGCCACCGTTCAATCAACTAGTTTAAGCGGAAACGCCTCTCATGCTCGATAACCTAACTCAACGCCTGTCGCGCGTCGTCAAGACGCTGCGAGGGGAAGCCCGCCTGACCGAGGCCAACACGCAGGAGATGCTGCGCGAAGTGCGCATGGCGCTGCTGGAAGCCGACGTCGCGTTGCCGGTCGTTCGCGACTTTGTCGCGCGGGTGAAGGAAAAGGCGCTGGGCGAAGAAGTCGCCGGCAGCCTCAGCCCGGGCCAGGCGCTGGTCGGCGTCGTCAACAAGGAACTGACTGCCCTGATGGGCGGCGACCTGGGCGCCGACGCCAACGAACTGTCGCTGGCCGTCCAGCCGCCCGCCGTGATCCTGATGGCGGGCCTGCAGGGTGCCGGCAAGACCACCACCACCGGCAAGCTGGCGCGCTGGCTCAGCGAAGGGCAGCACACGCAGCACGGCCGCAAGACCGGCAAGAAAAAGGTGCTGGTGGTGTCCGCCGACGTGTACCGTCCGGCCGCTATCGACCAGTTGAAGAGCGTGGCCGCGCAGGTCGGCGTGGATTTCCTGCCGTCCGACCCCAGCCAGAAGCCCGAAGACATCGCGCGCGGCGCGGTCGATCACGCCCGCCGCCATCATTACGACGTGCTGATCCTGGACACGGCCGGCCGCCTGGGCATCGACGAGGCCATGATGCGCGAGATCCGCGCGCTGCATGACCTGGTCAAGCCGGTGGAAACGCTGTTCGTGGTGGACGCGATGCAGGGCCAGGACGCGGTCAACACCGCGCGCGCCTTTGCGGACGCGCTGCCCCTGACCGGCGTCGTCCTGACCAAGCTGGACGGCGACGCCCGCGGCGGCGCGGCCCTGTCGGTGCGCCACGTCACCGGCAAGCCGCTCAAGTTTGTCGGCGTGTCGGAAAAGCTGGACGGCCTCGAGCCCTTCTACCCTGACCGCATGGCGCAGCGCGTGTTGGGCATGGGCGACATCGTCTCGCTCGTGGAGCAGGCGCAGAAGAACATCGACATCGCCGAAGCGCAGAAGCTTGCGTCCAAGATCAAGTCGGGCAACAAGTTCGACCTGAACGACTTCCGCGACCAGCTCGGCCAGGTCAAGAAGCTGGGCGACATGGGCTCGCTGCTTGAAAAGCTGCCGGCTCAGTTCCAGCAGGCCGCCGGTCAGTTGCAGGGCGGCCAGGCGGAAAAGCAGCTTCGCCGCACTGAAGGCATCCTGAATTCCATGACGGCCGCCGAACGCGCCAAGCCCGAACTGATCAAGGCCTCGCGCAAGCGCCGCATCGCCGCCGGCTCCGGCGTGCCGGTTCAAGAGGTCAACCGCCTGCTGGCTCAGTTCGAGCAGATGCAGGGCATGATGAAGCAGATGAAAAAGGGCGGCATGGCCAAGATGATGCGCGCCATGGGCGGCATGAAGGGGCTGGGCCGCTTCGGGATGAAGTAAGAGGCCCCACGCCGCTCTCGCTTCGCTCGCTTGCAGCCCCCGAAAGGGCTGCCCCGCTCTGCTACGAGGCCAGGTGTCAGACACCCGTGGGGCAGGCTTTTGGCGCGTGCGGGTGTCGCTGGGGTGTCAGACACCTTCAGACCGTCAGCCAAAAAAATGGCCAGACATTGCGTCTGGCCAAGCAATCGCGGCAGGCAGGGGGCGCCGCACCGCGACACAAGCCGGAGAACGCATGGGTGTCCTCCGGATTGTTTGAATTCAGTGCCGCTTACGACAGCGGCGGAATGCGCAGCACCTGGCCCGGGTAGATCTTGTCGGGGCTGGTGAGCATGGGCTTGTTGGCTTCGAAGATCAGGGTGTTCTTGGCGCCCTGGCCCTTGCCGTACTGCGCTTCGGCGATCTTCCACAGGTTGTCGCCCTTTTGCACGGTGTACATCTTGGCTTCCGGCGTGGCCTGCTTGACCTGCAGCTGGTTGTCCACCGCGGCCACGCCAACCGTGTTGCCCAGCGCCAGTGAAATCTTCTCGGCGTCTTCCGTGCTCAACGCCTGACCCGCGACCGTGACCTTGTCGCCGTCCACCGTGATTTGCAGGCCATCCGCGTTCAGGCCGTGCTTATCCAGCTCTTTCTTCAATTCCTCTGCCGTCGCGGCCTTGGCCTCGCTGGCGCCGAAGAGCTTTTCTCCAACGTCCTTGATGAAATTGAGCAGACCCATAGCGTTTCCTTTATCGATATTGCGGTGAGAAAACCTGCGCGCCCTGAAGGCGCCTGCCTCGGTCGAGGCGGCGCGATAGAAACGATTATGACTCGCACATTTGCCCTACGACGAGGGGTTGTGGTGTAACAGGTTGCTAGCCTCTTGCCAGACTACGCAACAATGCTGGCACCTTCGCAGGACGTTGGTATCCGTGGGTGTAGGCCGCCTCGTGCGCGCGGCGGCATGCAAAAAGGCCGCTGAGTGTCAGCGGCCTTCAAAGGCGTATCGCGATGCGGCGCCAAGGCGCTGCGATGACGGTAAGTCAGCCGCCGCCCACCGCGACCACGATCTCGATCTGGTCGCCGTCGGACAGCGCCGTCTGCGCGTGCTGGCTTTTGGGCACGATTTCGCCGTTGCGTTCAACGGCCACGCGCTTGCCCGCGTAGCCCAGCGTTTCGAGCAATTCGTTGACCGTGGTGTCCAGCGGGAACTCGCGGGCGTCTCCGTTCAGGGTGATGTGCATGTCAGGGCTCCTCACTGTTTGGCGTAGGCGTCGGTGGCGGCGATCAGGCGCGCCAGCGTACCGGGTTCGTCGAAGGCATGGCCGGCATCGGGCACCAGGTGAAATTGCGCTTCCGGCCACGCGCGGTGCAGGTCCCACGCGGTGCGCGCGGGCGTGCAGACGTCGTAGCGGCCCTGCACGATGGTGCCCGGGATGCCGCGCAGCTTCTGCGCGTCGCGGATCAGCTGGCCTTCTTCCATGAAACCGGCGTTGAAGAAATAGTGGTTCTCGATGCGCGCAAAGGCCAGCGCCGCGCGGTCCGCGGCATGGCTTTGCTGATGGCGCGGGCTGGGCAGCAGCGTGATCGTGCTGTCTTCCCATTTGCTCCAGGCCTTGGCGGCGCGCAGTTGCTCGACGGGGTCGTTGCCCGTCAAGCGCTTATGGTACGCGGTGACCAGGTCGCCGCGTTCGGCCTCGGGGATCGGCGCCAGGTACTCTTCCCAGCGGTCGGGAAACAGCCATGACGCGCCTTCCTGGTAGAACCATTGGATCTCGGCGCGCCGCAGGCCGAAGATGCCGCGCAGCACGAGTTCGCTGGTGTGCGCCGGGTGCGTCTCGGAATAGGCCAGCCCCAGCGTCGACCCCCAGGACCCGCCAAACACCAGCCACTTCTCGGCGCCCATGACTTCGGTGCGCAGGCGTTCGATGTCGGTGACCAGATGCCAGGTGGTGTTGTTGTCCAGGCTGGCGTGGGGTTGCGAACGGCCGCAGCCGCGCTGATCAAACAGCAGCACGTTGTAGCGTTGCGGATCGAACAACTGCCGATGCACGGGCGAGCAGCCGCTGCCGGGCCCGCCATGCAGGAAGACGGCGGGCTTGCCGTTGGGGTTGCCGCACATTTCCCAATAGATCTGGTGACCGTCTCCGGTATCCAGCATGCCTTGACGGTAGGGTTCGATCGGCGGATAGAGCATCAGGCGACTCGCTTGAAGATCAGGTCCCAGACGCCGTGGCCCAGGCGCAGGCCGCGTGTCTCGAATTTGGTGAGGGGGCGGTAATCGGGGCGCGGCGCGTAGCCGTCGACGGTGTTCTTGAGGAGCGGCTCGCCGCTCAGCACTTCGAGCATCTGCACCGCGTAGTCTTCCCAATCGGTGGCGCAGTGGATGTAGCCGCCGGGCGCAATGCGGCTGGCCAGCAGCGAGATGAAGGCGGGCTGGATCAGGCGGCGCTTGTGATGGCGCTTCTTGGGCCACGGGTCCGGAAAGTAGATGTGCACGCCGGCCAGGGAATCGGGGGCGATCATGTCGCGCACCACTTCGACGGCATCGTGCTGAATGATGCGCAGGTTCTGAATGCTGGAGTCTTCGATGCGGCGCAGCAGCGATCCGACGCCGGCGTTGAACACTTCCACGCCCAGGAAGTTGTCGCCAGGCCGGGCCAGCGCGATCTTTTCGGTGGTTTCGCCCATGCCGAAGCCGATCTCCAGCACCGTCGGGGCCTGCCGTCCGAAGGCGGCGGCCGGATCCAGGCGGCGGGGGGCATAGGGGAGGGACCATTGGCCCATCAGGCGTTCCAGCGCAGCGAGCTGGCCCTGGGTGATGTGGCCGCGGCGATGGACGAAGCTGCGGATGTGCGCGGCGCCGGGACTGTTGGGCGCATACGCGGCGCTGGTCAGCGCGGCCTGGGTT
>NZ_JCBANC010000069.1:0-31957 GCF_059760815.1 Achromobacter sp. 1012554356
CCCCCCCCGAGATGCCGGCGTTGCGGCCGGCCACCAGCGCCACGTTGCCCCCGGCCTGCGCCGCGCCATCCACCACCACGTCGCGTCCCGACGCCAGCCGCAGATCGCGCGCGGCCTGCACGGCGGCGCTGGGCGCGATGCGGACGTCGCCCGATGCGCTGACCTCCAGGTCGCCTGTCAGCGCGACCAGATTGCTGCCCACGTTGACGCCGACACCGGCCTCGGTGCCGATCAGCCGGATGCTGTTGGCGTACATGCCGCCCAGTGCCGCGGTGTCCAGCGCCACGACGGGCGCCGGACCTTCGCCCGCGCGGGCGGTCGCATTGCCCGTGGCGTAGTCCACGCGCGCAGCGCCCGCCGTGACGTTGAGCCGGTCAGCCCACACACCGGCGTTGATTTCCAGCGTCCGGGCGATCAGGTCGACCTGGCTGGCGGCGGTTCCATTCAGCCCCTCGCCCTCAATGCGCAGCTTGCCGCCCGCGACGTCCAGCGCGATGTTGCCGTCAGGTCCGACCTGCGGGCGGCCCGTGGTGAGCGTGGCGCGGTCCGCGTTCAAAAAGCCGCAGCCGTTGCAGGTAATGCCTGCCGGGTTGGCGACGATGACGTTGGCGCGGTTACCGGCCACTTCCAGCGTGCCCATCAGTTGCGACGGGTTGGGCGCGGTGACCTGATTCAGGATGGTGGTGGCGCGCTGGTTGCCCAGCATGACGTTGCCGGCCACCTGGCCGGCCAATTGCGTCTGGCTGGCGCCGCCGCTGTTGTTCAGCACCACGCCCGACGGCCCCACGTTGAATTGCGTGTAGCGGTTGTTGGAGACCCCGCCTGCCGACGGCGGCGCGATGTTCACGACGGGCACGCCATTGCTGACGCCCACGATCGGCTTCTGGCCGGGCACGCTCTTGTCCACGGATATCGGCAGCGTCTGCGCCAGCACGGGCGTCCAGACTTGCGTGAAGACGATGGACCAGACGATCAACGAACGAAGCTTGGACATCATGCGTGCCTGACGGGAACAGCGGATTCAGAACTCGAACATCACGGCCATCGCGAAGACGGTCGATGCGGTTTTGAGCGATTCGGGTTTTTTCAAAGGCCAGCCCGCGGACAGGTCGTAGCTGGCGTTGACGTACGGAATGGACAGACGCCCGCGCAGGCCGGCAACCGCGCCAACCAGCGTCCTGCCGGACAGATACGCGGCGGATGGGCCGCCCACGCGGCCGACGTCGAGGCCGGTGTAGAGCTGCTGTCCGGGAAGACCCGTCACGGCGTCGAGGTTGAACGACAGGTCGTTGCGCAGCGTCCAGCCGTCTTCGGCGGCGAGCGTCATCTGACCGTCGAAGCCGCGCACGGCATAGCGGTTTCCGATCGTGAAGTAGTCGGCGGGCACGATGGCAGTCTTGGCGTGCTGGATCTGCCAGTTGGCCTGATAGGCCAGGGATTGCTCGGCGATCTGGAACGGCAGATACAGCCCCGCGTTGGCGGTGAGGATGGTGCTGCGCCCGTTCCAGTCGGGATCGCCGTAGACGTAGCCGGGCTGGTCGGAGAACTGCGGCAGCGTGCCACGCACGCCGCCGCCGATGTCGAGCACCGCCCGGCCGATGTAGTGGCGGTGCCCGTAGCCGATTTCGTAGCCGGTGACGTCGCGGCGCTGGACGTCGATGGCCACGTCATTCAGGGTGCTGTCGGTGCGCTTGCGCAGCACGGTGAGCGACAGGTTGCCCTTGTAGGCGGTGCCGCGGTACGGCACGACCGACACGCCCGCCTGGATCTGCTTGGTGGTGCCGCCGTAGACGATGGGCTCGTCGAAGCCGGCGACCGTTTGGCGGTAAGTGGATTTGCTGGCGCCCGCGAAGACGGTCCAGTAGCCGAACGGCAGGCTGTAATTGATGGACGCGGCGCGCGTGTGGGAGTCGGCGTCGCGCCAGTGCGCGTTGCTGTTCCACGAGACCGACAACTGGTCGTACAGGAAGAGCGGGGAATCGAGGGTCAGGCCGGCATTGATCTGGTACTTGCCGACCGTGTCCATGCCGCCGTTGTCGCCGCCCAGATAGCCGTGCCAGCGCTTGCCGGTGCCGGGCTTGATGAGGATGTCGGAGTCGCCCAGTTCGGGACCCGGCGCGATATCGATGGCGGCGTCGGCCTGGCTGCCGAGGCGGCGGATGTTCTCGAGCGCCTGGTCCAGGTCGCGCTGGTTCAGTTCGCCGCCCGGGCCAGTGGGCAGCGCCGTGCGCCACCAGCCGATGGCGCCCTGGCTTTGAACGGCCGAGATGCGGCCGGGCAGATATTTCAACGTCAATGTCCCGGCCGCCAGCGACTGCTCGGGCACGACGACGCGCGCGGTGACCAGGCCATCTTCGATCAGCAAGCCGATCAGGTGTTCCTGCAGCGCGCGCAGCCCGCGGCCGCCGATGCATTCTCCGAGGACGGTCGCCGTGGCGCTGGCCAGGCGTTCAGGAGGTTCGGCGCCCTCCCAGATGACTTCCCCGATGGCAAAGCATGGCGTCTCATCCGGCAGCACCAGCCCGCGCGTGGGATCGACAGACGGCGCCGACAGCACGTCGGGCCGCTCGGCGGCGCGGGCACGTTGCGCGTCGATTTCCTGTTCCTGACGGCGCTGGATTTCCGTGGCGCGCTGGGCGGCTTCAGGGACCGATTGGGCCCAGGCGGACCCCGCGCCTGCCAGCGCGACGGTCGTCGCGAACATCCACCCTACCCGCCGAAAGTGCTGCGATCCGCTCATACGACTGGACGCCAACGGCCGACTGCCGCGCGTCGTCTCCCTGTTAATCGAATTGGGTGGTCATTTTGCCGATCAATACTGTTTATTACACTATATATCTATTGTTTCTGTATCGATTTTTGCGGCAAAGGGTTTTTTTGTTGTGCGTATGGATCACGTTGCTGTCTTTTATTGATATTTCTCAGAAGCAGAACTTGCATCCGTAACAAATTGACGCCCAATCGAGAGCCGCGCATTTACATCAGACGCCTTTGTAAATCGCCGCCTTGAGCTCACAAATCAGAGAATTCCGAAAACTCGGGCCGGGTTATCCCGGATGCCGGCATATCTACAAATCGTCAATAATTCGCCAACGTTTTGTCGCCGATCCGTCCCCTTGCCTGACTCACCCATGCCTGTATCCGTCCGGGACGCCATCGTTTCGTCTTCCCACCTCGCCTCGTCCGCCCCTGAGCTGTCCGAGGTCGAGTTCGGCCTGATCATCGCGTCGCATGCGTTCAATCGCTGGATGGTGCGTTGCATGGCCTGCGCGGGACTGCCCGAACTGACGTCGCTGGACATCCTGGTGCTCAACCATGTGTTCCATCGGGGCCGGGGCAAGAAACTGGCAGACATCTGCTTCACCCTGAATGTCGAAGACACCCACCTGGTGAACTATTCGCTCAAGAAGCTGGAGCGCCTGGGCGTCGTTCAAAGCGCCAAGACCGGCAAGGAAGTGATCTACACCACCACCGACGCCGGCGCGGCCGCGATCCAGCGCTACGCCGAAGTGCGCGAGCAGTGCCTCGTCAAGCCGTTCATCGACTCCCCCGCCGCGGACGACGCCAGCCATCAGTTGGCCAACACCCTGCGCGCCCTCTCGGGCCTGTACGACCAGGCTGCCCGCGCCGCCACCTCGCTGTGAGAATCCACGTTGTCTAGCACCACCGCTTCTTCTTCCGCCCCGCTGCTGTCCGTGCGCGGCGTCTCGGTCGACTTCAATACCGACACCGGCGGATTTCGCGCCGTCGACAACCTGGATTTCGACGTGCGGCCCGGCCGCACGCTGGCGATCGTGGGCGAATCCGGATCTGGCAAGTCCGTCACGTCGATGGCGATCATGCGCCTGACCGACTACAGCGGCGGACGCATTTCGACCGGGCAGATCCTGTTCCGTAATGGCGACGATCGCGAAGTGGATCTGACGCAGGCCAGCGACGAACAGATGCGCGCGATCCGCGGTAACGACATCGCAATGATCTTTCAGGAGCCGATGACGTCGCTGAACCCGGTGTTCACGATCGGCGACCAGATCGTCGAAGCCATCATGCTGCACCAGCAGTTGTCGCGCTCGGCGGCGCGCCAGTCGGCGCGCAAGCTGTTGGAAAAGGTGCGCCTGCCGGACGCCGAACAACTGCTGGACCGCTATCCGCACCAGTTGTCGGGCGGCATGCGCCAGCGCGTGATGATCGCGATGGCGCTGTCGTGCCAGCCGCGGCTGTTGATTGCCGACGAGCCGACGACGGCGCTGGACGTCACCATCCAGGCGCAGATCCTGAACACCATCCGCGAGCTGCAGCGTGACCTGGGCACAGCCGTGATCTTCATCACCCACGACATGGGCGTGGTGGCCGAGATGGCCGACGACGTGGTCGTCATGCTGCGCGGAAAAAAGGTTGAGCAAGGCACCGTGGAAGAGATCTTCAACGCGCCCAAGCATCCCTATACGCGTGCGCTGCTGGCCGCCGTGCCGCGGCTGGGCAGCCTGACCGGCCGCGACCTGCCGCTGCGCACACCGCAGACGGTGCTGGAAGGCGACACGCTGCGCGAAGTGGGCGAGACCCGCGAGCAGGACACGGCCACCTACGATGAGGCCGTGTTGCGCGTGGACAAACTGACCACGCGCTTTGACGTGGGCCACAACCTGTTTGGACGCGTCACGCATCGCGTACATGCGGTGGAGCAGGTCAGCTTTGACGTCTACCCCGGCGAGACGCTGGCGCTGGTGGGCGAATCGGGCAGCGGCAAGTCCACCATCGGCAAGACCCTGCAGCAGTTGGTGGCGCCGACTTCCGGTGCGGTGCGCTACAACGGGCAGGACATTTTCTCGATGGACAGCGCGGGCCGGCAGCGCCTGCGCCAGGAAATCCAGTACATCTTCCAGGATCCGTATGCGTCGCTGGATCCGCGCAAGACCGTGGCATTCAGCATCGCCGAACCGATCCGCACGCACGGCCTGCTGACGGGTGAAGACGCCATCGCGCGCCGCGTGGGCGAGCTGCTGGAGCAGGTGGGCTTGAAGCCCGAGCACGCCACGCGCTATCCGCACGAATTCTCGGGCGGCCAGCGCCAGCGGGTGTGCATCGCGCGCGCGCTGGCCAGCAATCCAAAATTGATCATCGCGGACGAATCCGTGTCGGCGCTGGATGTGTCGATCCAGGCGCAGATCCTGAACCTGCTGATGGACCTGCAGAAGGACCGCGGGCTGTCGTATCTGTTCATCACGCACGACATGGCGGTGGTGGAAAAGGTCAGCCACCGCGTCGCGGTGCTGTACCTGGGCCAGATCGTCGAACTGGGCACGCGCCGCCAGATCTTCGAATCCCCGCAGCATGCCTACACCCGCAAGCTGCTCGCGGCGGTGCCGGTGGCCGAGCCCGGCCGCCACATCGACACGTCCCTGATCGAGGGCGAGATCCCCAGCCCGGTGCGCCGGGTCGGCGACGAGCCCGCCATCGTTCCCCTCATCGAATTCGCGCCCGGCCACCAGGTCGCCCGCGCCGCCTGAACCTCTTTCATCCGTCGGTCCGACCCGATTTCCCGTCCCTGGAGGCGACCATGCAATTCCTACGCACCACCTTTACCGCCACCGCGCTGACCTTGGCCCTCGCCGCCGCGCTGCCCGTTTCGACGGCGCACGCCGCCGGCACGCTGAACGTGGCCATCAACCAGGATCCGGGAAGCTGGGATCCGATCGACACGTTCGTGACCTTCTGGGGCTCGGTCGGCAGCAACCTGTACGACGGCCTGACCATGCGCGGCGCGGACCTGAAGCTGCAGCCGGGCCTTGCCACCAGCTGGGAATATCTGGACGAGAACAAGCGCCTGCGCTTCAAGCTGCGTGAGGGCGTCAAGTTCCATAACGGCGAGCCCTTCAACGCCGAAGCCGTCAAGTTCACCTTCGAACGCCTGCTGGGCGCGGAAGGCGCGAAGGGCCCGCAGAAGTCGAATTACGACTCGATCGGCGAGGTCAAGGTCGTGGACGAGTACACGGTGGACTTCATCCTGAAGCAGCCGGACCCGGTGCTGTTGACCAAGCTGGCGGGCTACGGCGCGATGATCGTGCCGCCCAAGTACATCACTGAGAAGGGTGAAGACAACTTCAACACGCACCCGGTCGGCACGGGCCCGTTCAAGTTCGACAGCTACCAACCCAAGGTCAACGTGACGCTCGCGCGCAACGACGACTACTGGGGAGGCAAGCCGAAGCTGGACAAGGTCGTGTATCGCTTTATCGGCGAACCCGGCACGCAGGTGGCCGAGCTGCAGGCCGGCCGCATCGACATCGCCACGCTGATCCCGCTGGGCCTGATCGAGACGGTGAAGAAGTCCGGCAATGCCGACGTGATCTCCACGGGCGGCCCGGTGGCCTTCGCGCTGCGCTACAACACCAAGAACGGCATCACGCAGCACCGCGATGTGCGCCGCGCGCTGATCATGGCGGTTGATCGCGATGCCATCGTCAAGCAACTGCTGTTGGGCCAGGCCAAGACCATCGCCAGCTTCCAGGGCCCGCAGTCGTTCGGCTTCAACCCCGAGCAAAAGCCCCTGCCCTTCAACCCCGCCGAAGCCAAGAAGCTGCTGGCTGCCGCCGGCGTGAAGCCGGGCGCCACCGTGCAGATCGACGTGCGCGGCAGCGATTCGAACTTCCGCGAAGTGGCGCAGGCCGTTTCCGGTTACCTGCAGGGCGTGGGCGTGCGCGCCACCATCAAGCCGTATGAAACCGGTGTGCTGCTCAACGACATCATCCCCGGCGGCAAGACCGGCGAAATGTGGCAGAACCAGTGGGGCGGCTGGACGTACGACTACGACAACACCGCGTACCTGATGTACCACTCGGGCCAGAAGTGGAATCCGTACGACAACGATCCCAAGCTGAACGCCATGCTGGAAGCGCAGCGCACGGTCTATGACGTGAAGAAGCGCGAAGGGATGCTGCAGGAGATCGCCGCGTACGTGGCCGATCAGGCGCTGGAATTGCCGCTGTACAGCCTGAACACGATCGTGGGCGTGAACAAACGCGTGAAGAACCTGGAGGTCCCGGGCGACATCCGCTTCCGTTTCGTTGACACCGCCATAGAGTAAGTCCCCCCGAGCGCTTCGCGCTTCCCCCAGGGGCATGCCTGCGGACCGGCAGAGCCCGGATCCGCGGCATCCCGCTTGGGGTGTGCCTCGTTGAAGCAGTGACGATGGTTGTTGCAGTCTTAACATTACTGACCCGCACCGGTGCAAGCCGGGGCGGCGCCTTATGACCGGATTTCTCATCAAACGCGTGTTGCAGGCCGTCTTCGTGATCGTGGCCGTGACGCTGCTTGTTTCTTATGCCGTGCGTCTGACCGGCGATCCTGCGCTGATGCTGAGCCAGGGGTCGGGCAGCGTGACCGAACAGGACCTGGCCAACATCCGGCAGGCGCTCGGGTTGAACCGGCCGTTCCACGAACAATATCTGTCGTACATGCAGGGACTACTGCATGGCGATTTCGGGCGCAGCTTCATGGGCGGCACGCCGGTCGCCAAGCTGATCGGCGATGCGCTGCCCGCGACGCTGATGCTGGCGTTCACGTCGCTGATTGTTTCCATCCTGATTTCGCTGCCGCTGGGCATCCAGGCGGCGATCAAGCGCGGCAAGGCGACCGACCAGGCCATCCGCATTTTGTCGCTGGTGGGCCTGTCTTTCCCCAACTTCTGGCTGGCGCTGATGCTGGTGCTGCTGCTGTCGATCACCTTCCCGCTGCTGCCGCCGTCCGGCTGGAGCGGGCCGGCCAGCCTGGTGCTGCCGTCGCTGACCATGGCGATCATTCTCAGCGCCACCAACATCCGGCTGGTGCGCACGACGATGCTGGAGACGCTGTCCGCGCAATACATCATGGTGGCGCGCAGCAAGGGCCTGAAAGAGCGCATCGTGCTGTACAAGCATGCGCTGCGCAATTGCGCCATTCCGCTGATCACGTACCTGGGCCTGCAATTTGGCGGCCTGATCGGCGGCATCGTGGTGATCGAGATGGTCTTCAACTGGCCGGGCCTGGGCACGTTGGCCTTCGACGCCATTTCCGGCCGCGACTATCCGGTTCTGCAAGGCACGGTCACCGTGCTGGCCACCGTCATCGTCCTGGTCAACCTGATCGTCGACATCGCCTACGGCATCGTCGATCCCCGTATCCGCACGCGTTGAGCATCATGCAGACAACCACTTCCCCCGCCGCCCCGAAGGCCATGAAGCCGCGAAGCCGCTATCGCTCGTTGGAATTCGTGCTGGGCGCGCTTTTGACCGGCGTCATGGTCCTGCTCGTCCTGACTTCCGGCTGGCTGTTTCCGGACGGCGGCGAATCCATGGACCTTGCCGCCCGCCTGATGGCGCCGTTCTCGTCGGCCGCCCATCCCTTCGGTACCGATCCGCTAGGCCGCGACGTGCTGGCGCGCGTGATCGTCGGCGGCAAGATCTCGCTGCTGGTGGGCTTTGCCTCGGTGCTGGGCGGCGCGCTGCTGGGCATCGTCATGGGTCTTATCGCCGGGTACTACCGCGGCTTCTGGGACATGATCGTGATGCGCTTTGCCGACGTGCAACTGGCGCTGCCCTTCATCCTGGTGGCGATCACGTTCATCGCCATCCTGGGCGGCGGGCTGTTCAATGTCATTTTCTTCATGATCGTGTCGCAATGGGTGCAGTACGCTCGCCTGGTGCGGGCTCAGGTGCTGGCCCTGCGCGAGCGCGAGTTCGTGCTGGCCGCGCGCGCTTTCGGCGTGCGCGACCTGGCGATGATCCGCCATCACATCGTCCCCAACCTGCTGGGTCCGCTGGTGATCCTGATGACGCTGAACGTGGCCAACAACATCCTGCTGGAAAGCAGCCTGACCTTTCTGGGCCTGGGCGTGGACCCCATGATCCCGAGCTGGGGCGGTATGCTTGCCGACGGCCGCACGTACATGCAGACGGCCTGGTGGGTCAGCGTCTTTCCTGGCCTGGCCATCATGCTGACGGTGCTGGGCCTGAACCTGCTGGGCGACTGGCTGCGCGACCGCCTGGATCCGACCGGCAAGGTCTGAAGAATCGATCCGAGCCCACGGGCCGGAAGGAATGTTGAGTATGTCGTTGCTGGACAAGAGTTTCGATCGCACGCTGGACGCCTGGACGCACGCCTACATGGCGCCGGCCTGGCGCGGCGCGGTCGTGGAAGGCTGGGTGTTCGAGAGCGTGGAGGCCCGGCGCGCCGCGCAGGCCCGGCTGGAGCAGGCCGGCGTGACGGCGCGCTTTCGCAGCGCCTACAAGCCGCTCGTGCACTTTTTCCTTGAAGAAGTCGAGGCCGACGGGCTGGTCTCGGCCGAGATCCGCTATCCGCTGCACGAACACGCGCAGGCCAAGCGCTTCACGCTGGAGGCCTATCCGCTCGTGGCGTTGCTGAAAGACGTGCACGTGACGATGCTGCCCGGGGCCGCCGACCTGCACTACGACGTGCGGCTGGCATATGCCGATGGCCGCACCATCGACACTCGCGTGTTTGCGCCGAACCAGCTTGGACACGCGCCGGACGGCACGCCGGAGCTATCGCCTACCGGCTGGCTGCGCGTCGTGGACGCCAGCGGCGCGGTGCAGACCGATGCCGCGCAAGCCACCGAGTACCAGCTTCTGTTTCGCGCCATCATGGACACCGTGCGCAGCCACACCTGGGGCGCGCACGAGCCGTATTTCGACCGGCTGGAAATTCGCGTGGACCTGCCCGGCATCGACTTCGCGCTGCCCGTGGACGAGGAAATCGTCAGCACGTTCGAGGCGTTGCACGAGGACATCTATTTCTCGCTGCTGGAGCACTTCCAGCAGCACTCCGGCCGCCCGTCCGGCGACCGGGGCCTGCAACCCGGCCAGATCATTCCCGACATCCGCCGCCACGATGGCGCGCCGCGCGTGCAGATCTCGGTGGAACCCTTCGCGCCGGTCGCACCCGTGACGCCGGCGACGCCCGCCGGTCCGCTGGCGCAGGCCCGCGAGCCGTTGCCGGCCGCGCAGATTGCCGGCTGCATGGCGGCCTTTGGCGGCGACACCTTTCAGGCCGTTTCGCGCCAGGGCCGTCCGGTGTTGGGCACCTATGTGCGCGGCCCCGGACCGGCCGTTTTCATTTCTGGTGCGCAGCATGCCAACGAGACCTCTGGTGTCGTGGGCGCCCTGCGCGCGGCGGAGGCGCTGGCCGCCCGGGGCGATGCGCATTTCGCATTGATCGCATCCGAGAATCCGGACGGCTATGCGCTCTTTAACCGGCTGCGCGAGCAGCATCCGCGCCACATGCTGCACGCGTCGCGCTACAGCGCGCTGGGCGACGACATCGCGTACCGCGAACACGCGCCGTTCTTCGAACGTGAAGGCCGGCACCAGGCGCATGCGATCAGCGGCGCGCAACTGCACATCAACCTGCACGGCTATCCGGCCCACGAATGGACGCGCCCGCTGTCGGGCTACCTGCCGCGCCACTTCGAGCTGTGGACCATACCCAAGGGCTTCTTCCTGGTCCTGCGCCATCATCCGGGTTGGGCGGACCGCGCACGGCGTCTGATCGAAGGCGTCACCGCGCGGCTCGCCAGCAACGTGCCGGGACTGGTGGAATTCAACGCGCGGCAGCTGGAACGCTTTCATGCGCACGCGCTCGAAAAAGGTTTTGACGTGCTCAACGGCATCCCCGTGCAGATCACGGAGACCGACCGCGAGGAACTGCCCATGGCGCTGATTTCGGAGTTTCCGGATGAAACGGTCTACGGAGACCGATTTGTTTTCGCGCATACTGTGCAGATGGAAACTGTCCTGGCGGCCACGGATCTGTATCGCGCTGGGCTTTAGCGGCTTACCGGTGTCTGACACCCAAGCAATAAGAAAATGAAAATCCGAGAACGCAACCACGGCGACGATCTGGCCCTGGTGGACATCTGGCTCCGTTCGGTGCGCGCCACACACACTTTTCTGACTGAAAAGGAAATCCAGGCCATGTACCCGCAGGTGCTGAACACGTACCTGCCATCCGTCAGGGTCTGGGTCTGTGAGGACGATGCCGGCGAAGTGGCCGGCTTCATGGGCCTGACCGGCAACAAGGTCGAGATGCTGTTCGTGGATGCCAACAAACGCGGCAAGGGGGCTGGCCGCCGCCTGCTGAATTTTGCGCGTTCGTTGCACGGCACGCTGCTGGTGGATGTGAACGAGCAGAATCCGCAGGCGCACGGCTTTTACAAGCACTATGGGTTTGAAGACGTGGGCCGCTCGGCCTACGACGACTCGGGGCGCCCCTTTCCCATCATCCACATGAAGCTCGCCGGCTGAACGACGGCGCTTACCGGCCGTCCGGCTCGTGCCGCGCGCGCCACGCCTTCAGGGCGTCGCGGTAGCGGTCCATCGCTTCGTCATACATGTCATAGACGCAGGGGATGCAGCCGCTGTTGCAGCATTCGTCCGGCGCGGGACGCTCGGGCGGAACAGGCGGCGGGTCGTCGTGGGACGCTGCGGCGGGACTCGGTTTCGTCGTGCTCATCGCGACATGTTAGCGCCGCGCGCCCCGCTCCAGCGCGGTGCACGTCCTCACACGCCTTCCCGTTTGCGCCAGTCCAGGCGGCGGATTTCGTAGTAGACCTTGGGCTCGGGCGTGTCGCCGGTCATGCCGACGTAGCGCAGCCCCGTCTTTTCCATGACGCGTTGCGAGGCCAGATTTGAGCGCAGCGCCACGGCGCCCAGCACGTCCACGGGCAGCAGACGAAACCCCAGACCGATCAGCGCGCGCGAAATCTCCGGCGCAAAGCCCTTGCCCCAGCAATCGGGATGCAATGCATAGGCCAATTCGACGCCCGCACGCCCTGGCGATGTCGACACTTTCAGGCCCGCGCGGCCGGCGGGCCGGCCCGTCTCGCGGTCTTCCAGCACATACATGCCGTACCCATGCTCGGTCCAGTGGACGATGTTCTGCGCCACATAGCGACGGCTGGCCGCCGCGTCGCGCGTGCCGCCCATGGACTGCATCAGATCTGCATTGGCGTGCATCTCGATCATGAAGGGCAGATGCGACTGGGACATCCGGCGCGCGCACAGGCGCGGGGTCTGGAAATCGTCGGGAAACTCGGCGGACGGCATGGCTGTGAGTGTGGTGGCGGACCTGCCGATCATACCGGCCGGCGCCGCCTTGCACACTCCAGCCTAACCCTCACCCGCGCCGCATTTCGGGGGGTGAGGTTGCCGCGATCGGCGCCTGACTCATTGCCCAGGATAGCCGCGCATGGCGACCGGCTGATCGGCCAGCAGCGCGTCCAGGATGCGCTTGCCCACACGACCGTCCTGCGGCAACTTCAGGCGCGCCTGCTCGGCCCGCACCGCATCGCGCGTCTTGCCGCCGGGGATGCCATCGGCCTCGCCGATGTCATGGCCGCGGCCATAGAGCTGCTTCTGCAGTTCCTTGATCTGCGCGCGCGACAGACCGGGATCGTCGGTCGGCCACGCCGTCACCAGCGCCGGGCCGCCTTGCAGGCGGTTCAGCAGCAGCGACACGGCCAGGCCGTAGCGGCGCGACTGGTTGTAGTGCAGGATGGCGTCGAAGTTCACCGTGGCCAGGAACACCGGTCCGCGCGCGCCGGTCGGCGCAAAAAGATACGCCTGCTGGTCGTTGCCCGACGGCAGCTTCAACACCGAGCCATCTCCTTGCTTTACACCAGCCTGCGCCCACTGGGCGATCGTGCGGCGGTCCTTGGATCCCACGTACTCGGCGTCGGGCTCGGGCGGAATCGCCGCGGCCAGCTCGGCCGGCACCCGCACTTCCACCACGGCGGGCAACCCATGCGTCCACTGTGCGCGCCGCTTGCGCAGGTGGTTCGCCGTGGAGGCCAGCGCGTCGGGCAGCGAGTTATAAAGATCGATGCGGCCGTCGCCATCGCCGTCGGCGGCCAGTTCGTAGAACGAGGTCGGGATGAATTGCGTCATGCCGAACGCGCCGCTCCAGGACCCGACGAACTTGTCGGCTGGCACGGTGCCGTCGCGCAGGAGGCGCACGGACGCGTAGGCGTTCTTTTCCCAGAGTTGCTTGTTCTCGGTGCAGGCGCGCGTCAGCCAGGCATTGAGCACGTCGGTCTTGCCGACCTGACGGCCGTAGTTGGTTTCGATGCCGAAGATGGCGACCAGCGTCGCGGGATCAACCTGGTATTGCTGGCTGATGGCGCCAAGCTGCTTGCCGTATTGGGTCAGCACGGCCTTGCCGTCCTGCACGCGCTCGTCGTCGACCGTCTTGGCGATGTAATCCCACCAGCTTTCGCGGCCCTCGGGCTGGCCCTTGGCCGACGCCACAGTCGTGGGCAGCAGCGTGGCGTTGGCCGTGTACTTGTCCCAGTCGGCGACGGTCAGGCCGTTGGCGGTGGCGCCCTTGCGCAGCTTGTCGATGCAGGCCTTGGTGTCGAGTTCGGTTGGGACGATGACCGTCGGTGCGGCTGCGGTGGCTGCGGGCGCGGCGGGCGCAGCCGTGGCGGCAGGCGCGGCAGTGGCGGCGGGCGCCGGGGCAGGCGCGGCGGCCGGTGCCGCGGCGGCGGGCGCGGCCGGCGCCGCCGGGGCGGGCGTGTCGTCGAAACTGCGCTTGGGTTTGAGCGCGGGCTGCTGCTGTTCCGGCGCGGGCGTCTGGACGCGCGATCCGGTGGCCGATCCGGGCGACTGCGCCTGCGCGGCGCTGGCGGCAGCGGCGGTCAATGCCGCGGCCAGCAGCACGCGGGAAAGGCTGTCGATTCGAGGACGGGGGGAACTCTGGCGCATGGCTTTCCTGAAAAATCGAAGTCAGCCGGGATCGTACCGCGACCAGCCGCCGAAATCGAACGCGCCCCGCATTGATCGGCCAGTTCGCCTGCTAGGCCGGCGTGCCGTGCTGGAATCCCGCCGGTGGCGCGCGCAGCACGCGCCGGCACAGCCACATCGCAATCAGGCTGAAAATCGCAAAGCCGCCCATCTGGCCCAGCATCACGCCCTGGGGCCCGCCGAGGTGCGCACCCAGCCACACGAAGGGCACGGTGCCCACCGTCGCGCGCAGCCAGCCGATGGCGGTGGAATACGTGGCGTATCCCAGGTTGTTGAACACCGAGATCGCCACGAAGAACAGGCTGTTCAACGCCCACGCGAAGCTGCCGACGCGGCAGAAGAAAACGATCAGGTCGCGCCCGGGGCCGGTGACCCGGAAGACATCCGGCATCCACGGCGCCAGCACCGCCAGCACGATGGCCGCCGCGAACCCGTACAGCAGCGCCCAGCGCGTTGTGAGCGCCACGGTGGCCTTCACGCGGTCCCACTGGCCGGCGCCCAGGTTCTGGCCGAGAATCGGCCCGATGGCGCCGGGCAGCACGAAGAACAACGAATAGGCGAGCTGCAACAGCCGGTCAACCACCGTGGCGCCCGCCAGCACGCTGGGACCGAAGCTGGAATACGTGGACACGGTAAAGATGACCGATGCCGGCGTGGCCAGGGTGGTCAGCGCGGCGGGCAAGGCGATGTTGCCGATGGCGCGCAGGTGCTCGCGCAGTTCCCGCACCCGCGGCCAGGCCACCAGCCGGTGTTTGCGGAACACCAGCCAGCCGCCAAGCACGACCGTGGCCACGCGCCCTACTCCGCCGGCCCAGGCAATGCCCACCATGCCGCCGTCCAGCACGAAGATGACAATCGGGTCCAGCACGGCGACGGTGCCGGTCCCCGCCAGCAGTACCCACATGGACTGCCGCCCCTGGCCGGCTGCGCGCAGCAGGTTCGACAGCATCATTCCGACGCCCATGACCACCGCGAACGGCGTGGTGATGAGCACATACGACAGCAGATGCTCGCGGACATCTTCGGCCAAACCGATGGCCGCGGTAAACGGGCCGATCGCGGCCAGAAACACCGCGCCCGCCGCCACCGCGGCGGCGGCCATCAGGATCAGCGACGCCCCCGCAAGCGTCCGCGCCCGGGCAGCGTCCTGCGCTCCGAGCGCACGCGAGACCAACGCCGCTCCCCCCACCGTGACGCCGATGCAGATGGACGTGATGGTGAACTGCGTCATGGACCCGAAGCCCACGGCACCCAGCACGGCTTCGTCCTCGAGCGTGCCCAGGTACAGCAGCGACAGGAACTCGACGGCGAAGACGGCCAGCATGCTGGCCCAGCCGGTCAGGATCATCTCGAGCACGTGCCCGCCGAGCGGGCCGGTCACGAAGCGGGCGTGTTGCGCGGGTGCGTTCAAGGGGGCTGTTATTGCGTAGGCGGTTACCGCGCGAGGGTCATTGCGCGGCAGGCGGCGCTTCGCGCAATTGCGCCAGCCGTTGTGCCGCCAGTTCATCGCCTTGGGCTGCGGCGGCCTCGTACCAGCGCAGCGCCTCCTTCATGTCGAAGTTCTCCATGATGAGGCCCTGCATGTATTGGGCGCCCGGGTCGCCGCGCTGCGCCGCGGCCAGCATCGCGCGATCGGCCATGCCATCCTGGCGCGGCGACTCACCGTAGATGTAAGCCTCGCCGCCCTCGATGGTGCCGCCCATCTCGCGCAGCGACGGTGGGGTCTGCATGAAGAGCTGGCGCCAGAAGAGCGCCACGAGCACCACGAACAGCGCGAAAAAGAAGGTCCACGTGAAAAGCCGTTTAGCGGTCATATTTCTCTCGATGAAGGCAGGCGCGCGCCTGCGCAATTCAGGGAAGCTGGGTGGCGGGCGCAAACCAGTATTGGAACAAATCGCCGCTGTTGGTGTACCAGGGCAGCAGCATGCCGATGCTGTCGGATTCGCGTTGCACTGTCAGCAGCAGCCCGCCTGCGTCCTTGCGCAGGACGGCAACGTGGCGCCGCACGCCCATGGATTCATGCTGGCGCCAGTCATGCCGCACGCTGATCCATAGCCGGCCTTGCGTGCATCCGGCGGCCCGCCAGATGTCGTTGCCCGGGCGCAGGGATTCGCCGCCCTTGGCAGCCGAGCCGGCGCCGCCGTCGTGCAGGGCAAGCAGCGCGGCCTCGCGCGCACCTTGCCCATCACGCGTCTCGATCTGCCATCCGCGCGCATCCGCGACGAACGACACGGTCGAACCGGACGACGGCTTCCACGCCGGCAGCGTCGCATCGCGCATGCCCGGCAGATCCAAGGGGTACACGAGAAAGCCGCGCAGGTCTTCAAGCAGAAACGCATCGGCATCGCCCGCGCGGCGTTCGCCCTGGGCGCGATAGGTGCCGGCGAGGTCGGGACATTGCGCGGGATCCGAGGGCAGCAGGACCTGCGTGTTGTCCTTGAAGGACGGCCACGTCACGGCCACCTCGTCCACGCGCGACACGCTGCAGCCGGCAAGCGCCGATGCCAGCAGCGTGATCGCTGCCAAAGTGACAGCGCGCCCGCCGCCCCGCTCATTCAAAGTCAATGCTGCTCTCCCGGTGCAAGCCGAAGCCCTTGCAGGCGTCGAACTATATCCCGAATCCCGCCGCGCGTTGCCAAGCGACCGGCACGGGAGAATAATCGGCAAATCGCTCCCGCTCCCCTGCGCCATGACACCGTTCCGAGGCAAACTCCGCATCCGGCACCTGGAAATCGTGCTGACCGTCTCCGAATTGGGCAACCTGTCCAAGGCGGCGGCGCAATTGCACAGCACGCAGTCGGGCCTGTCCCGCGCCATCGCCGAAATCGAGGAGCTGGTGGGCGCGCGGCTGTTCGAGCGCACCGCGAAAGGCACGACCTGCACGCCGCTGGGCGACGCCATGTGCCGCCACGCGCGCCAATTGCTGACCGGCTTTCGCAAGGCCGAGGTCGACCTGGCCGCAGTCTCCCGCGGTGAAGAAGGCAGCCTGACCGTGGGCTGCTTTTCCATGTTCGCGGGCTGGCCGGTGGCGCAGGCCGCGCGCGACTACCGCGAGGCGCATCCGCGCATCACGCTCACCATCGAGATCGGCACACACGAACGGCTGATCGAGGACCTGGACGCCGGCGCCCTGGACGTGCTGATCAGCCGTTTCACGTCCACCGTGAATCCGGAGATCTACCGTTCGACCACCCTGCTGGAGGATCCGGTGGTGCTCGCCTGCGCCCCCCACCATCCGCTGACGCATCTGCCAGGGGCCACGCTGGCGGATTACGTCACTTATCCGTGGATCACCGCGCTGCCCGGCAGCCGCATCCGCGGCGAGCTGGAATTGTCCTTGCGCCAGGCCGGTCTGGCGATTCCGGATATGATCGGCGTCCTGTCGCTGGAATTCGGCCGCGAACTGCTGCTGGACGGACACTACCTGTGGATGCTGCCCGGCAGCGTCGCGGCCGTCCGGCAGGCGCGCGGCGAACTCGCCGTGCTGCCGGCCCGGCCCGCCCTGCGCAAGTCGCCGCTTGCCGCCATCTGGCGCCGCGACCGCCCCAGCACACGTCAGGCGCGCGCCTTCGCGGCCCAGCTCGAACGCACCATCCAGGCCGATGGCATTGCGCTGGCTGCATGAACCGCGCGCCGCATCCCGAACACGCACCTCATTCATACCGGAGCACCCATGTACGACTGGCTCAACGCATTGCCCAAGGCGGAATTGCACCTGCATCTGGAGGGCACGCTCGAGCCCGAGCTGCTCTTCAAACTGGCGCAGCGCAACGGCGTGGCGCTGCCCTGGCCCGATATCGACGCCCTGCGCGGCGCCTACAACTACAACAACCTCCAGGAATTCCTGGATCTGTATTACATGGGCGCGGATGTCCTGCGCACCGAGCAGGATTTCTACGACCTGACGTGGGCCTACCTGCTCAAATGCCACGAGCAGAACGTGGTGCACACCGAGCCCTTCTTCGACCCGCAAACCCACACCGACCGTGGCGTGCCGTTCGAGACCGTGTTGAACGGCATCAGCCAAGCGCTGGCCGACGGCCGCAAGCAGCTCGGCGTGACCAGCGGCCTGATTTTGAGCTTTCTGCGCCATCTGCCTGAAGAACAGGCAATGCGCACGCTGGAGCAGGCGCTGCCCTACCGGGACGCGTTCATCGCCGTGGGCCTGGACAGTAGCGAACAGGGCTTTCCGCCCCGTCTATTCCAACGGGTGTTCGACCGCGCGCGGGCCGAGGGCCTGCCCGCCGTGGCGCATGCGGGCGAAGAAGGCCCGCCCGAGTACATCTGGGAGGCGCTGGATCTGCTCAAGGTGCTGCGTATCGACCACGGTGTGCGTGCCGCCGAAGACCCCAAACTGATCGCGCGCCTGATCGACGAGCAGATTCCCCTGACAGTCTGTCCGCTGTCCAATACCCGGCTGCGCGTGTTCGATCACATGCGCGAGCACAACATCCTGTCGCTGCTGGACGCCGGCGTGAAGGTCACCGTCAATTCCGACGATCCCGCCTACTTCGGCGGCTATGTCACCGAAAACTTTCACGCGCTCTACGAGCACCTGGGCATGACGCGCGAACAGGCGCAGGCGCTGGCGGACAACAGCCTCGACGCACGCATTGCCAAGTAGCGGGGGCCGGATAGCTGGATCCGGATCGCCACGGTCTGGATAGCCCCATCCAGCCATGCGCGTTGCGCATGGCTATGTTCAAAACCGGAATGCCCGGCGCGGCACTTTCCTCCCTACCATTAGTCCGGCGGCAGCACAGATTGCCGCCGCTGGTCGATGAACAACGATACAAGGGGCAGGATATGAGTGAACGCGTGAACGCGGCGCTGCGCACTGGCACGCTGGTGGGCGTGCGCGACGGCGGCGTATGCCGCTATGGCGCCATTCCGTATGCGCAGGCGCCCGTGGGCGAACTGCGCTTTGCGCCGCCGCAGCCGGCGGACATTCGCGGCGAATTCGACGCCACGGGCACCGGTCCCGTCCCGCCGCAATTGCCCTCGCGCCTGCGTGGCGCCATGGGCGACTTCAACGCCGAACAATCCGAAGACTGCCTGCACCTGACGGTATGGACGCCGGCGGCAGACGGCAAGCGCCGTCCCGTGGTCGTCTGGCTGCATGGCGGCGCCTGGCAAAGCGGCGGCGGTGCGCTGGACTGGTACGACGGCGCCCGCCTTGCCGAACGCGGCGATGTGGTCGTCGTGGCGGTCAACTACCGGCTGGCGGCGCTGGGCTGGCTGTACGTGTCGGGCCAAACGGCCAACGTCGGTCTGCTGGACCAGGAGCTGGCGATCGACTGGGTGCTCGCCAACATCCAGGAGCTGGGTGGCGACCCCGCGCGCGTCACCGTCATGGGGCAGTCGGCGGGCGCCTCGTCGATCTGCGCGATGCTGGCGCGCCAGCCGCGCTTCTCCCGCGCCATTCTGCAAAGCGCCGCGCTGGGCCGCGGTTTTCGCAGCGCGCAGCAGGCCGACGCGCTGGGACAGGTTTATCTGCGCGCGGCCGGGGCCGAATCGCTTTCGGCGGCGCGCGATCTGCCGGTGTCCGCGCTGCTGGCGGCTCAGCAAGCACCCGAGGTCGTGCAGGCGCTGCGGGCCGAAGGCAGCAGTCGCAGCCTCTTCACGCCCGTGCTGGACGGCCAGGTGCTGCCGCACGAGATCGCACCCGCGCTCTTGACCGCCGCCGGCCGCGCGGATGTGCTGGTCTGCTACACGCGCGACGAGATGGCTGCTTTTCCGGACCATGGCACGGACGCCGCCAGCCAGGAGATGGGCGACGCCGTGTTCGGCGCGCCGTCCCGGCTGTGGGCCCGGCAGGCCGTGGCACAGGGCCGCAATGCCTGGCTGGCGCGCTTTGACGTCGCGCCGGCGGACCGCTTCGGGGCCTGCCACTGCATCGAACTGCCGTTCGTGTTCGACACCCTGCAGGCCTTTGCCGATGCCCCGATGCTGGCCGGCCTGCCTGCCGCGCAGGGCGAGCAGCTGACGCGCCAGACCCAGGCCGCATGGCTGGCGTTCATCCGGGGCGACGCGCCGGATTGGCCGCAGGCCCCGCACATGCAGATCCTGGCCTGAGCCCGCTCCGCCATACGGAGGCGCTGGCCTTGCCGCCGCGCCCCGCACACCAACGACACAAGGGGAATTTCATGTTCAAGCAAACCGTCCTTGCGCTGGCGCTTGCGCTGCCGATCGCCGCCACCGCAGCCTATCCCGACAAGCCGGTCAAGATCATCGTGTCCAATCCGCCCGGCGGTCCGGTCGACGTCATGCTGCGCGTGCTCGCCAGCAAGCTGGGCGCGGCCTGGGGTCAGCCCGTGGTCGTGGAAAACAGGCCGGGCGCTTCGGGCATCATCAGCACGGGCGCGCTGGTCAAGTCGCCGCCCGACGGCTACACGCTCGGCATGGTCGTGGCGTCGTCCGTGACCATCGTGCCGTTTGCGGTGGACAGCCTGCCGTTCGACACGCAGAAGGACATGCAGCCCATCTCGCTGGTGGCGCGCACGCCGTTCATCTTCATCGTGCCCAAGGACAGCCCGCTCAAGACCTGGGAAGACTTCGTGCGCGAAAGCAAGACGCGAAACCTGAGCGTGGGCTCGTTCTCGATCGGCACCGCGTTTCATCTGGTCTGGGAACAGACGGCGCGGCGCGCGGGCATCAAGGCGCTGTACGTGCCGTCATCCTCATCGGGCAAGACGCAGAACGACCTGATCGGCGGACAGCTCGACGTGGGCCTGGACGCGCCGTCCAGCTCCAAGGGCCTGATCGACAGCGGACGGCTGCGGGCGCTGGCCATCACCAGTCCGCAACGCTTTGGCGGCCTGCCCGACACGCCCACGCTGAAGGAGTCGGGGCTGGACTACGCGCCGCAGCCGTGGATTGGCCTGATGGGACCAGCGGGCATCCCGAAGGATCGCGTCGCGCAGATCCAGAAGGCGGTGACCGACATCCTGAAGGACCCGGCCATGAAGGCGCAGATGGAAACGCTGGGCATGATTCCGATCGGCAGCTCGCCCGAGGAACTGGCGGCAACCATCGAGGCCGACCGCGCCGAGATGGGACCGCTGATCAAGGAGCTGGGCATCAAGCTGCAATAGCGCCGACCGATATCGCGTCGGATTCCAGGGCGGCATAAGCAAACGGCTACAAATTCTTTGTCAGCCGCCGCCCCGCTTCTTACAGTGTGCGCCTTTGCCGCGATGCGGCCGCACGACAGAAGCGTTTGCCATGCCAATCTCCCGACGCAAATTCCTGCTTGCCAGCACCCTGGCGCTGCCACTTGCGCGGCCACGCCTGGCGCGCGCGTCCGACTGGCCCGCGCGTCCCATTCGCCTTGTCGTCACGTTTCCGCCCGGCGGCGCCAGCGACATCGCCGCGCGCGTCATTGCGCCCGTGCTGGCCGAACGGCTGGGCCAGTCCATCGTCATCGAGAACAAGCCCGGCGCGGGCTCGACCATCGGTGCAAGCCTCGTGGCGCAGTCGCCGGCCGACGGCTACACGCTGCTGATGTCGAACTCGGCGCCCCTGTCAATTTCGCCGGCGCTGATGCCGCAAGCCGGGTACGACGCGCTGGCAAGCTTTCGCCACATCGCCTACCTGGGCGCGGTGCCCACGGTGTTCGTCGTGCACCCTTCCGTGCCAGTGTCCAGCCTTGCCGAACTGACGTCCTGGATCAAGGCGCAGGACCAGCCGGTGCAATACGGCAGCGGCGGGCTGGCGTCGGTGGGACAGATCGTGGGCGAACTGTATTCGCGGCAGACGGGCGCGCCGCTGCAGCACATTCCGTACAAGGGCTCGGGCGCCATGCGCAACGATCTGCTGGGCGGACAGATCCGGATGGCGGTGGACGCCCTGCCGCAAAACCTGCCCTTCCTGCGTTCGGGGCAACTGCGCCTGTTGGCCGTCACCACGCAGCAGCGCGTGCCACAGGCCCCGGGCATCGCTTCGGTTGGCGAACTGGGGTATCCGGGTCTAATCGCGGAAAACTTCATCGGGCTTTCGGCGCCCGCGGGCCTGCCTGACGCGGTGGCGGCGCGGCTGCATGCGGAAGTCGGATCCGTGCTGGGCAATCCGGACATCCGAGCCAAGCTCGAAGGCCAAGGTTTCGTGCTGACGCAGAAGACGCCGGCGGAATTCACCGATTTCGTGCGCCGCCAGGCCGATAGCTGGGGGCCAGTGGTGCGCGCGACGGGAGCCAGCCTGTGAGCGCGCGCCGTCTGCTTGTGCTGTTCGGCTTTCCCGGCCGGGGCGGCTTCAACGAGGCCGCGCTGCAGGGGGCCGAGCGCGCGGGACGTGCGGGCCATGCGCTGCACGCGGAGTGGGTCGCGGCCACCGACCCGGCCACGCGCGCCGAGCGGCTTGCGCGGTTGTGCAATGGCAATCCGGACCTGGTGATCGTGCACGGCGGCCAGGGCGATGCGCCGGTGGCCGAGGTTGCGCCGCATTTTCCGCGGACGCAGTTCGCGATCACACAGGGCAGCCATACGGCCGCCAACGTCGCGAGCTATGAAATTCTGCAGGAGCATTCCGCGTTTCTTGCGGGGATTTTGGCCGGCCTGCGTGCGGAGGGAGATGGCGCGGGCGACCGCCCTGCAGGTGGCCGCACCGCAGGTGGCCGCCCCGCCCATCTCTCCGGCGAGCGCGTCCGGCCCGGTCTGAAGGGCCGCGCCGCATTTGCCGACGGCGTGCGCCGCGTGACGGGCCGGGATCCGCTGACCGGGTTCTGCGGCAATCAGCACAACCCGGACCTGGGCGAGGCCTGGACGCGCGCGCTGGCCGCGCAGCGAGCCAGCGTGCTGTTCGCGATGATGGATGGCGGCCGCGATGGCGTCACGCGCGCCTGCCGCGAAGCCGGCATCTGGCAGATCGGCAATGTGCTGGATTGGGTGGCTCGCGATCCAGAAGTCTACCTGGCATCGGCGCTGGCGGACTCCGGACTTTGCGTGGAACGCGCAGCGTCGGATCATGCGGCAGGCGCGCTGGCCGTCGGGCGCATCACGCGCTTCGGCCTGGAGGCAGACGCCTCGTTGCGGCTGGTGCTGGGCGCGGACGTCACCGCTTACGAACGGCGCGAACTGGACGCGTGGTCTGAGCGCCTGGCATCCGGCGAGATCGAGATTGCCAGCCACTACGACGGCGAGGAATTTGCACTGTCGTAGATGCCGTCGCCATGCATCACCGCGCGCTCGTATCTTGCGGGCATCCCGCATTGACGCGTCGCCATGCCGTGGCTACAGTGGCCGGCAGTCTTGCGGCGCCCGCTTCGCCGCATTCCCGAACCGCCCACGGTCCCGCCGTTGGCTCAACACACCGGATACCCATGAACAGCTTCCGCGTCGGCATCGCCGGCTTCGGCGCCATCGGCCAGGCCGTGGCGCAAACCCTGGATGCGGGCCTGCCCGGCCTGACGCTCGCCGCCGTCGCGGTGCGCGATCCCAACGCCCCGCCCGCCTTCGGCTGGAAGAACGGCGCGCCCACGTTCACCACCATTGGCGGCCTGGCCGAGCACTGCGACGTGGTCGTGGAATGCGCGCCCGCTGCCGTGTTCCGCGACATCGCCGAACCCGTGCTTCGCGCCGGCAAGAAGATGGTCGTGCTCAGTTCCGGCGCGCTGCTGCGCCACGAAGACCTGATCGGCATCGCGGGCCAGCACGGCGGCCAGATCATCGTGCCGTCGGGCGCCATCCTGGGCCTGGACGCCATCACCGCCGCCGCCGAAGGCGTCATCCATTCCGTCACGATGATCACCCGCAAGCCGGTGCGCGGCCTGCTCGGTGCGCCGTACCTCACCGAGAACAACATCGACATCGAAGGCATCACCGAACCGCGCCTGATCTTCCGCGGCTCGCCGCGCGAGGCCGCTGTCGGTTTTCCGGCCAACCTCAACGTGGCCGTCAGCGTGTCGCTGGCAGGCATCGGTCCGGACCGCACCACGCTGGAAATCTGGGCGGATCCTTCGCTCGAACGCAACGTGCACCGCGTCGAGGTCGTGTCCGATTCCGCCTCGTTCTCGGTGGAAATCCAGAACATCCCGTCCGCCAATCCCAAGACCGGACGCATCACCGCGCAAAGCGTGATCGCCGCGTTGCGCAAGCTGACCGGACCGCTGCGCGTGGGCACCTGATTTTCGGTAAAGCGCATAAAAGGCCGCTGCTTGCGGCCTTTTTTTGCACCTTTGTTTGGTCCGGTGTCAGACACCCTTGTGGCGCCTTATCTGCGGGGCGGTCACTTCTAACGGGTGTCAGACACCTTGCAGATTCCCCTGCACTCTTTATGCCGCCGCTCTGCGCAGCGCATCGCCGTGGCGGGTCGCCGGCATCGGGCCGACCTTCCAGCGGCCCGTTCCATCCAGATCCAGCCGCTGCGTATGGAAAGCATCCAGCGTGCTGCGATGCCCCACGCTGACCAGCATGCTGTCCGGCAACGCGTCGCGCAGCAGGCTGTACAGCATGTGCTCCAGTCCCTCGTCCGTGGCCGACGTTGCTTCGTCCAGAAACACCAGCGCCGGCCGGTTGTACAGCACGCGCGCAAACGCGATGCGCTGCTGTTCACCCAGCGACAAGACGCGCGACCAGTCGTGCACCTCGTCGAGGCGGCTGGCCAGATGCCCCAGATTGACCTGCCTGAGCGCGTCGGCCAGACGCGCGTCGTCGGCCGGCTGCGCCAGTCCCGGATACGCCACCGCGCCGCGCAGGTCACCCAGCGGCAGATAAGGCCGCTGCGACAGGAACAATGCGGCGTCGCCCTGCGGCCGCCGCACCGCGCCGCTGGCATACGGCCACAGGCCCGCCAGCGCGCGCAGCAAGGTGGTCTTGCCGCTGCCCGACGGGCCCTTGATCAGCAGGGCCTGACCGGGATGCAGGCGCAGGTTCAGGTTTTCCAGGAGACGCGCGCCGTCCGGGCGCGACACGTCCAGGCCTTCGATCTGCAGGCCGTCCGGCAGGGCTTGCGTCTGCACCTGCGGCAGCGCACGCGCGGCCTCGTTGGCATCCAGGAATCCGTTTAGCCGGTCGAGCGTGGCGCGGTACTGCGCGAACGTGTCGTACGAACTGCGAAAGAACGACAGCGATTCCTGGACCTGCCCGAACGCCTGCGAGGTCTGCATGACATCGCCCAGCTTGATCGCGCCGCTGAAGAAACGCGGCGCCTGCAGGATGAACGGAAACACCACCGCGATCTGGCTGACCGACAGGTTGAAGCCGTCGAACTTCAAACCCCGGTACACGCGCTGCCAAAGATTGGCGATGTAGGACGTGAAGCGGGTCCACAAGGTCGCGCGCTCGACTTCCTCGCCCTGATAGAACGCGACGTTCTCGGCGTTCTCGCGCAGGCGGACCAGCGCATACCGGAAGTTGGCAGTCAGTCGCTCGGACAGGAAATTCAGCTTGATCAGCGGGCGGCCGATCTTGAAGGCCAGCCACGTGGCCACGATGACGTAGAGGTACACCACGAACACCATGGCGCGCGGGATTTCAACGCCGCCCAGCGTCAACGGACCAGACAGCCCCCACAGGATCGACGTAAAGGCCACCAGCGATACGATCGCGCTCAACGCGCCGATGGCCAGCGTGCGCGAGCCCGTCACGAACTGCGCGATGTCCTGCTCGATCCGCTGGTCGGGGTTGTCGACGGGCTCGGCCAGGAAGTGCCCGCGATAGTAGGCGCCCGCGCCCAGCCAGTCGCGCGTCAGCCGCTCGTTCAGCCAGACGCGCCAGTGGATATCGAAAGCCTGGCCCACGAAGCTGTCGGCCAGACTGCGCACCACATGCACGGTGGCCAGCACGGCGAAGATGCCCAGGAAGTGCCAGAAGACAGTCTGATCCAGCGCCTGCAGGGCGCTGTAGAAGCCGTTGTACCAGAACGAAAACAGCACGGTCATGCGGACCGCGAACATTGCCAGGAACAGCAGCAGCGCCAGCGTCAGCATCGGACGCCAACTGCGGCGGGGCGTGAGATACGGCCAGGCCAGACGCCAGAATTTGCGGCCCCATACGGTGGTGCGGGTCAGTACAAGTGTGACCAGCGCCAGCGCGACGGCGGAGATGCCGAATGCGCGCGCGAGCCACAAGGCGCTTTCCGCAAGTTGCTGCTGCCAATTCAGATCCATGAGCCCGGAACCTCGCGATGACGTTCCTGGTTAGACGACGGGATCGGCGGCAGTTCCGGCAAAAATGATGTCTTAAGCCTCGCTTAAGTCTTTTTGAAGGACGTTGAAGGCACGTTGAAAGGCGATCGCCACTTTATTCAGACCCAAGATCCAGATTGGCGAACAGATCCGCCAGTGTAGGCACACTGCGCGCCGGCCAGATCGCGCTCAAGTCGAAACTGGGTAGCCGTTCTCCATCGCGCACTTCGCAAAAGCGCACACCCCTAAATCCCATGGACCGGATCCAGCTGGGCAGCAGGGCCACGCCGCAGCCGCCTGCCACGCACGACAGCACCGTCAGGGTAAGGCTTGCCTCCTGGTTCACGTGCGCATCGTGTCCGCCCTTGCGCATGGCGTCCAGGATGTCCGCATAAAATGCCGGCAACTGTGCCTGCGGGTACATCACCAGGCCTGCCTGCGCGATCTGCGCCATCGACACCTTGCCGTCGGCCTCGACTTCGAATTCGTCGGGCACGGCCGCCACCAGCCGGTCGCGCAGCAACTGGCGTTCGCGCATGCGACCGCCCACGGCAACGGGCGTGTGCATCAGGCCGATGTCGATCTCTCCGGTCTGCAACGCCTCGGCCTGTTGGGCGTTGCTCATTTCGCGCAGGATGATGCGCACGCCGGGCGCCTGTTTGCGCATCTGGCGCAGCGCGCGGGGCAAGGTGTCAAACAGCGCCGAAGACACCAGCCCGACCGTCAACTGCCCAGCGCTGCCGCGCCCGATCTCCCTGGCGCGCCGGGCCGCCGCGTCGATCCGCGCGACGCTGGCGCGCACGTCTTCCAGGATGGCCTGCGCGGCGGGCGTGGGCGTCGTGCCCTGCCGCGACCGCTCGAACAGCCGCACGCCCAGGTCTTTCTCCATGCGTGTCAACGCCTGGCTCAGCGCGGGCTGCGCGATGCCCAGCCAGTCCGAGGCACGGCTCACGCTGCCGTGATCCACCACCGCCAGGAAGTACCGCAGATGCCGGGTTTCCATATCGTTCCAATATATTTAAAGCGCCTTTCCAGAATGGAAAACTATACCCCGACTTCCTAGAATCCCGACTTACAGAACATTACATAGCGCGTCGCCGTTCCGAGAGAGCGGCGCGCCGCATGAGGAGACTGATTTGCCCTCGCCGATCCCAGGCGCCGCCGTCGACACCCACGCCCACGTGTTCCACCAAGGCCTCGCCTTGGCCAACACGCGCCGCCACACGCCGGACTACGACGCCACGCTGGCCGAGTACCTGGGCCTGCTGGACGCACACGGCATGAGCCACGGCGTCCTGGTACAGCCAAGTTTCCTGGGCACGGACAACAGCCATCTGGTCGAGGCGCTGCGCGCCGCCCCTGCCCGCCTGCGCGGCGTCGCCGTGGTGGCGCAGGATGCCGCCGAATACGAATTGCAAGTCCTGGCCAACGCCGGCGTGGTCGGCATCCGTCTGAACCTTTTCGGCCTGGACACGCCCGATCTGCGGACGCCGGCGTGGCAGGCCCTGCTGGCCCGCGTCAATGCGCTGGGTTGGCATGTGGAAGTGCACCTGCAGGCCGCGCGCCTGGATGGCGTGTTGCCGGCATTGCTGGCGGCCGGCTGCCGCATCGTGGTCGACCATTTCGGCCGCCCGGATCCCGCGCTCGGCGTCCTGGACGCAGGCTTCCAATACTTGCTGCGCCAGGCGGACAGCGGCCGGATCTGGGTGAAGCTGGCCGCGGCGTACCGCAACTGGGCCGCCCCGGCCTGCGCCGCCTCCGGCCGACTGGCCACGCAGCAACTGCTGGACGCCTACACCCCCGAACGCCTGATGTGGGGCAGCGACTGGCCCCATACCGAACATCGCCACCTGGCGTCCTATTCCGCCGCGACGCAGTGGCTGGACGCCTGGATCGACGACCCCGCGCAACGGCGCACCGTGCTTGCCGACACGCCGTTGCGGCTATTCCAATTCCAAGGAGACGCTCCATGACCCCTCTGTTCAAACGCCTGGCGCACCGTAGCGCGCTGTTCGCCGCCGCCGGCCTGTTGGCTGGCGCCGCTGGCGCCGCGCAAGCCGCCTACCCCGAACGCGCCGTCACGCTGGTCGTGACGTACCCGCCCGGCGGCACCGTGGACGTGGTGGCCCGCCTGATCGGCCCGAAGCTCGCGGCTGAACTCGGCCAGCCCGTCGTCATCGAAAACCGCGGCGGCGCCGGCGGCATGATCGGCGGCGCGGTCGTCGCCAAGGCCAAGCCCGACGGCTACACGCTGATGCTGGACGCTTCCAACCACGCGCAAAACCCCGCGCTGCACAGCAAGATGCAGTTCGACACGCTGTCGGCCTTCGCGCCCGTGTCGCTGCTGCTGCGCGTGCCCAACGTGCTGGTCGTCACGCCGTCGTATGAAGTGAAGTCGGTCAGCGACCTGATCAAGCTCGGCCAGCCCGATGCCAAGGAACCGGTGTACTTCGCGTCGGCCGGTCCTGGTTCCGCCCAGCACTTGGCGGGCGAGCTGTTCAACCTGCTGGCCAAGACGCAGCTGCAGCACGTCGCGTACAAGGGTGGCGGCCCGGCCATGATCGACGTGATGTCGGGCCAGGTCCCGGTCATGTTCGCGAGCATGGGCTCGGCCTGGCAGCACGTGAAGAACGGCAAGCTGCGCGCCGTGGCCGTCGGCGGCCTGGAACGCTCGAAGACCGCGCCCGAACTGCCCACCATCGCCGAATCGGGCGTGCCGGGCTACGAAACCTACGAATGGAACGCCGTGTTCGCCCCGGCCGGCACGCCGCCCGCGATTGTCGAGCAGGTCTCGCAGGCGCTGGCCAAGGTGCTGAAGGATCCCACGATCGCCGAACAGCTTGCCGGCATCGGCGCCGAGCCCATCGGCTCTACGCCCGCCGAACTGGACACGTTCCGCCGCGCCGAGATCGAGAAGTGGCAGCGCGTCGTGAAGGAAGCAGGATTGAAGCTGGATTGAGTACTGCCGGGCCCAAAGGCCCGGACACCGCGTAGCCGGTTTGCGGCGCTCTTCGGGGCGCCGCTTTTTTTTTGACTTGCGCATGGCGACGCGCCGGCCGGCACGCCCGGCCACCGGCCGGCGCTATCATGACGCCTTGACCAGTTTTACCGCAGGAACCCGCAGGATGGACAAGATCCGGCTCGACAAATGGCTTTGGGCCGCGCGCTTCTACAAGACGCGTAGCCTGGCTTCGGAAGAAATCGGCAAGGGCCGCGTGTTCGTCAACGGACAGCCCGCCAAACCCGCGCGCGAAGTCGGCGCGGGCGACGTCATCACGGTCCGCAAGGAAGACCCCGCCGTGCAGGTTCGCGTCGTCGCCGTCAGCGGCGTGCGCGGGCCCGCGCCGGTCGCGCGCCAGCTTTACGAAGAGACGCCCGAAAGCGTGGCCGCCCGCGAACGCGCCGCCGAAATGCGCCGGCTCGCGCCGGAACCGGCGCTGGGCATCGAAGCGGGGCGCCCCACCAAGCGTGACCGGCGTCTCATCGACCAGATGCGGGGCAAGTCCTGATGAAGCGCACCGCAACGGGCGGTCTGGTCTATTCCACCGAAACCGGCCGCATGTGCCCGCAATGCCGCCAGCCGGTCGCGCAATGCCAGTGCAAGACGGCGGCCGGAAAAGTCCCTGCAGGAGACGGCGTGGCGCGAGTCTCGCGCGAAACCAAGGGCCGCGGCGGCAAGAGCGTGACGCTGGTGCGCGGGCTGGCGCTGGCGCCCGACGCCTTGAACGCGTTGGGCAAGCAGCTGCGGACCGCGTGCGGTTCGGGCGGCACCGTCAAGGACGGCGTGATCGAGGTGCAGGGCGACCATTGCGACCGCATTCTCGACGCGTTGATGAAACAGGGCCACCGCGCCAAGCGCGCGGGCGGCTGAACCGTATCAGGTATCAGGACAGAACGATGGAAATTTCCGTGACCGACGTCGCGAGCTGGCATGCCCATGTGTACTTCGACGCGGCACGCCGCGACGTCGCGTTCGCCCTGCGCGAACGGATCGTCGCGACGTTTGACGGCAAGATGGAAATGGGGCGCTTTCATGAGCGCCCCGTGGGTCCACATCCGCAATGGAGCTACCAGATTGCGTTCGGCCCGGAACATCTGGCCGAGATCGCCACGTGGCTCACGCTGAACCACGGCGCGCTGGATGTTTTCATGCACCCGAACACCGGCCATTCGCTGCGCGACCACCGCGACTGCGCCGTGTGGATCGGACGCAGCCACGTGTTGAACCTGGCTGCGCTGGGCGGCTGACGGCCTACAGCGCGCGGCCCACGATCAGCGAATCCATCGCCATCTGCGGGTCGTCGCTCTTGCCCTCGTACGGCAGGCGGCTCAGCACATAGCGCATGGCGTTCAGGCGGGCGCGCTTCTTGCAGTCGGACTTGACCACGATCCACGGCGCATCGGCGGTGTCGGTGTGGGCAAACATGGCTTCCTTGGCGCGCGTGTAGTCGTCCCACTTGTCCAGCGATGCCAAGTCCACCGGGCTCAGCTTCCATTGCTTGAGCGGATGCACCTTGCGTTGCTGGAAGCGGCTGCGCTGTTCTTCCTGGCTGACCGAGAACCAGAGCTTGATCAGCGTAATACCGCTGCTGACCAGATGGCGCTCGAAATCGGGCGTCTGGCGCAGGAACGCCAGGTATTCGTCCTGCGAGCAAAAGCCCATCACGCGTTCGACGCCGGCGCGGTTGTACCAGGAGCGATCGAACATGACGATCTCGCCCGCAGTCGGCAAGTGCTGCACGTAGCGCTGGAAGTACCACTGGCCCTTTTCGGTGTCGGACGGCTTTTCCAGCGCGACCACGCGAGCGCCGCGCGGATTCAGGTGTTCCATCATGCGCTTGATCGTGCCGCCCTTGCCCGCGGCGTCGCGCCCCTCGAACAGGATCACGACACGCTGGCCGGTTGCCTTTACCCACGCTTGCAGCTTCAACAATTCGACCTGCAGCTTGTACTTCTGCTTTTCGTAATTGCGCCGCAGCATACGATGGCGATATGGATAAACGCCCTCGCGCCAATCTCCGGCCAGTTCATCGTCGGGATTGCGTCGCGCCCCGCGCGTTTGCCGGTTGGCGTCGAGCAACGCGCGGTGCACCGCTTGCGCATCGTCGGGCGACAGCGCATCGATGACGGTGCGCAAGGCCTCGTGGGCCTCGCCTGGGTTGCCGACCGTGTAACGGCTGGCGATATCGGCCAGCACTGCCGCAGTCTCCTGCCGCGCCGCGTCCTGCCGCGCCGCCACGCGCTTGCGCAATTCAAGGGCCGGTTCAACGGCGGGGGCGATGCCCGCGCCTGCAGCCCCGGCCGGCGTCGCTTCACCCTTGACGGCACGCTTGGCGGGCGCGCGGCGGACGCTGGCCGTGCGCTTGGCGGCGCCCTGGGCGCTGGCGGGCCGCTTGGCGGGTGCCGCCTGGGTGTCTTGATCGGGGGCTTGGGATGTCTTGTCGGTCATTGGTCCTGTCCTTGCTGCGCAAACATCAACCCTAACTGTTGCCAGGGCGCGCGGAATTGATGGCGATCAATGGTTGTAACATTTTTTCACGAACCCGGCCCCATTACACTGCACCTCCCTCATCCCCTCATTCGCGACACCATGTGGTCACGCATCAAGCGATGGTTTGCCGGGCCGCCGGCAGCCGAAGATCCCTTGCAGGAAATCGTGCGCTTCGATGACGCCGGCCTCACGCGGTCGGGCGAACTGGCGCACGCGATGGGCCTGCAGCAGTTCTGGCCCTGGCAGGACGTTCATGAGTTCGGGTTCGCGTTCACCCAGGCGATCTATCCGGACCCTTGGTTTGGCGACTACATGGAAAGCCTGTGGTTCGTTCGCGTGGCCAACGAAGACGGCGGGCTGATGCGGATGGAGTTTGACGAGCGCGTGCTGGACATCGGCAACTTGCCGCCCGCCCTGCTACGCAACATGCCGGGACTGGACATGGACGTGCTGCGCGCAGGCCTGGCAACCGCCCAGCGCGGCCTGCGCCACTACGAGGGCGAAGGCGAGTGGGTGGCGTGGCGGCGCGACGATGTCCCCCCCCCGCCACAC
>NZ_JCBANC010000070.1:0-31844 GCF_059760815.1 Achromobacter sp. 1012554356
GCCTTCGGCCTTCCCTTCAGATTCCCTCGGGCGCATCTACACGCCCCGCGCGCCCCAGACCGACGACACGCCGGGCTCTGGTGGTTTCAGCTTGGCGGGCGCTGGGGCGAATCGGGTTCTTGAGGTTCTTGCCTGCGTCCGGGCTGTTTGAAGCATCTTGCGGGGCCCGCCCCACGACGGCCGCGCGGGCGGCCTGGCGGGGCTTACGCGGTGTCTTGCGTTTGGTGATGACGCTTCGCGCGTGGCTGCGGTGTGTTGGGGTGTCTGTCACCGCCCAGAACCACTCGAGGTGTCTGACACCCTACAGAAACGCCCGTCCATCTTGCGCCACCGCCTCCTGGGTGTCTGACACCGTCCCAAGAACGCCAGCGCTCAAACACCATCCCGCGCCGTCGGCACCTCGCCAGTTGTGACGGCCGCCGTCACTGCTGCTTCATTCACCCGCCCGATAAACCTCCATCTCAGCATCACCGCCGCCGCAGCAATGACTGCTGCGAGCGCTGCGGACGCCATCATTGCCGCTTTCGCGCCCTGCCACTCGATGACAAACGCATACGCAACCGGCGCGGCGGCGGTGAGTAAAAAGCTGGGGATCAGCAGCGATCCAACCAGCGCGCCATAGCTGCGAAAGTCGAAGAGCGCCAGCGGCAGCGTGCCGCGGGTGATGGTCATGAGTCCGTTGCAGGCGCCATAGAGCAGGGTGTAGGCGGCGGTGGCGTAGAGGTTGCCGCCGGGGACGAGGGCGAGCAGAAAGCATAGGGGGAGAGCCAGGCCTACCGCCAGGTTGAGCGTCAGGGGATGCAGGCGGGCGCCGACGAGGACGTCGCCCAGTCGGGCAGCGAATTGGCCGATGCCCCATAAGGCGGCGACGGTGACGGCGGCGGCGGTGGTCAGGCCAAGGCCGGTCAGCAGCGAGAAGAGGTGGGCGGCGTTGCCGGCGGCCAGGAAGTTGGTCAGCATCGCGATGGCGGCGTACAGGATGCCAGCAAGTCGGCGTTCGGCGGCGGTGCGGGTGAGGCCCGTGGAGGCCTTGCCGCCGTCGGTGGCGGACGCGGTGTAGCGGCGGCGGGGCAGGGCCAGGTAGAGGGGGACGGTGGCTAGCGCGAGCGCGGCGTAGACCAGGGCGGCGCCGCGCCAGCCCAGCCATTCGGCGAGGAAGTGGCCGATGGGCCACATGACCGTGGACGCCAGGCCGCCGAAGAGGGTGATCTGGGACATGGGGCGGCGCGCGGCGGGGCCGGCGGCGCGGGCCAACGCCGCGAAGGCGGCGTCGTACAGGCACAGGCGCATGCCGACGCCGAGCGCGGCCCAGGCGGCGAAGTAGAGCGCGTGCGAATGGGTGATGGCGAGCAGGGCGCAGCCCAGGGCGGACAGGACGGCGCCAGCGGGCATGACGCGGTGTCCGCCCCAGCGGTCCACCGCGGCGCCGGCGGCGGGCGAGACGAGGGCCATGACGACGATGGCGGCGGAGAAGCCGCCGTAGACCGTGGCGGTGCTCCAGCCCAGGTCGGCTGTCATGGCCGGGCCGAGGGCGCCGATGAGGTAGAAGGTGACGCCCCAGCCGACGAGCTGGGTGAGACCCAGGCAGATGACGGCGCGGGGGCGGATCATGGGCGTTGCGGGGGCGTGGTGTCGCCTTCGCCGAGGCTGCGCTGCATGAGGACGGTGTCGCGCCATTCGCCGTGCTTGTGTCCCACGGACCGTAACGTGCCGACAGGGTGAAAGCCTTGGCTGGCGTGCAGGGCAAGCGAGGCAGCGTTGCGGCTGTCGCCGACCACGGCCAGCATCTGGCGCCAGCCGGCGGCGGTGCAGCGCTCGACCAGTGCGGCGAGCAGCTTGCCGCCGATGCCCAGTCCGGCGCGGCCGGCCTTGACGTAGACGGAGTCTTCGACGGTGTGCCGGTAGGCGGGGCGCGGGCGGTAGGCGGTGACGTAGGCATAGCCGACGACTTCGCCGTTGATCTCGGCGACGAGGTGGGGCATTTCTTTTTCGAGGACGCCGGCGCGGCGTTGGCGCATTTCGGCGATGGAGGGCGGCTCGAGCTCGAAGGACGCGGTGCCGTGCTCCACGTGATGTGCGTAGATGGTCTTGATGGCGGGCAGATCGGCTTCCGCGCTGTCGCGGATGAGGACGGTGGGCGAATGGGGCGACATGGAATGGCCGGGGTGGCTAATCGAAAACGCCAGTGTGAGCCAACGCAAACCATTAATAAAGCTTTGGTCTATTATGATTTTTATAAGCAAAACTTTGGGATGGCCATGCGCGGCTTGAATCTGGACCACTTGCGCACATTCGCGCAGGTCATCGAACTGGGCAGTTTTTCCGCCGCCGCCGAGCGCGGGGGCGTGACGCAGCCCGCGGTCAGCCTGCAGATCCGCCAACTGGAGCGGCGTTTTGGATTGAAGCTGGTGGAGCGCGTCGGGCGGCGCGCGGGACCGACGGCAGCGGGGCGGGAATTGCTGGCCCACATCCGCGTGATCGACGGCGCGGTGGCGCAGGCCGAGCAGGCGATGTCGTCGCACGCATCGCAGGTCTCGGGGCGGATCCGGCTTGGCACGGGCGCCACGGCGTGCACCTATCTGTTGCCGCCGGTGCTGGCGGATCTGCGGCAGCGGTTTCCGGCGCTGGATATCGTGGCCAGCACGGGCAATACGGCGGACATGCTGCGCGGGCTGGAGGCCAATACGTTGGATATCGTGCTGATCACGCTGCCGGCGCCGGGTCGCATGTTCCAGGCGACGCCGGTGATGGAGGACGAGTTCGTGGCGATCTTTCCGTCGCGCGATGCGGCCGCCATTCCCGAGGTGGTGACGCCTCAGTCGCTGGCGCGGCTGCCGCTGGTGCTGTTCGAGCCGGGCGCACGCACGCGGCGGTTGGTGGACGACTGGTTCGAGGCGGCGGGCGTGGCGGCCAAGCCGATCATGGAATTGGGCAGCACGGAGGCGATGAAGGAAATCGTGGGCGCGGGACTCGGCTGCGCGGTATTGCCCCGGCTCGCGGTATCGGGCGCGGGAAGGCGCGAGGCGCTCGAAGTGCGCTCGCTGACGCCGCGCCTGTCGCGCGATCTGGCGATCGTCCTGCGGCGCGACAAACCGCTCAGCCGCGGACTGCGGCATCTGCAGGACGCGCTGCTGGCGTTGGGGGGGCGAACGCCATGACGGCGTCCCGCAAGGCTCCCATGGTGGCCGAACCCGACCTCTATCCCTACGAATCCTCGCGCCGTCCGGTGGCGGGGCTGGCCGTGGACTATCCGGACGGTCACCGCGTCAAACGCCACCGCCATCGGCGCGGGCAACTGGTGTATGCGATGTCGGGCGTGATGGTGGTGGATACGGACGCGGGCATCTGGGTGGTGCCGCCGACGCGCGGCGTCTGGGTGCCGGCGTGGGTGTCGCACGGCATCCGCATGAGCGGCGAACCGCGCATGCGCACCGTTTTTGTCGAGCCGGGCGCTGCAACGCACTTGCCGGCGCAATGCTGCGTGTTGTCCGTGTCGCCCTTGCTGCGCGAGCTGATGGCGGCCGCGGCCGAGGTGCCACTGGACTGGGCGCCGGATACGCGCGATGGGCGGCTGATGCTGCTGCTGCTGCTGGACGAGCTGCGCCAGGAACCCGCGCTGCCGCTGCATCTGCCGCAGCCGTCGGAACCGCGTCTTGCGCGCATCTGCCGCGCCATCGTGCGGAATCCGGAGCGTCAGGACGGGGCTGCGGACTGGGCGCGGGCGTTGAGCGTGGATCCCAAGACGGTGCACCGGCTTTTTGTGCGCCATACGGGCATGACGTTCGGGCGCTGGCGCCAGCAGGCACGGCTCTTGGCGGCGATGGAGCGGCTGGCGCGGGGCGATCGCGTGCTGGATGTGGCGCTGGACCTGGGGTACGAAAGCCCCAGCGCATTTGCGGCCATGTTCCGCAAGGCGCTGGGCGAGTCACCCAGCGCATTCGCGGCGCGGGGCGTGGGGGCCGCCTGACGTTCGCCTGACGGACGCGTGTCCGTTTCAGCACGGTCGCGGGGCGGCCGGGCGCGGAACCAGCGTATTATTTACCGTTTTGCCGCCCACGCTAACAGCTACAGCCTGAGACAGATCATGCCGCACTACCGTTCCCGCACCTCGACCCACGGCCGCAACATGGCCGGCGCCCGCGCCTTGTGGCGCGCCACCGGCATGAAGGATGGCGACTTCGGCAAGCCGATCATCGCCGTGGTGAACTCGTTCACGCAGTTCGTTCCGGGCCACGTGCACCTGCGCGACCTGGGCGCGCTGGTGGCCAAGGAAATCGAAGCCGCCGGCGGCGTCGCCAAGGAATTCAACACCATCGCCGTGGACGACGGCATCGCCATGGGTCACGGCGGCATGCTGTATTCGCTGCCGTCGCGCGAACTCATCGCGGACTCGGTGGAATACATGGTCAACGCGCACTGCGCCGACGCCATGGTCTGCATCTCCAACTGCGACAAGATCACCCCGGGGATGCTGATGGCCGCCATGCGCCTGAACATCCCGGTCGTGTTCGTGTCGGGCGGTCCGATGGAAGCGGGCAAGGTCAAGTCGCCCACCGACGGCACTGTCATCGCCAAGATCGACCTGGTCGACGCCATGATCAAGGCCGCCGACCCCAAGGTGTCGGATGCCGAGGTTGCCGAAATCGAACGTAGCGCCTGCCCGACCTGCGGCTCCTGTTCCGGCATGTTCACGGCCAACTCGATGAACTGCCTGACCGAAGCCATCGGTCTGGCTTTGCCCGGCAACGGCACCATTGTCGCCACGCACGCCTGGCGCAAGGGCCTGTTTGAACAAGCGGGCCGCCTGGTCGTGGACCTGTGCCGCCGCTACTACGTCGAAGACGACGAATCCGTCCTGCCGCGCAGCATCGCCACCAAGAGCGCGTTCCAGAACGCGATGGCGCTGGACGTGGCGATGGGCGGGTCGACCAACACCGTGCTGCACTTGCTGGCTGCGGCGCAGGAAGCCGGTGTGGACTTCACCATGGCCGACATCGACCGCATCTCGCGCAAGGTGCCGTGCCTGTGCAAGGCGGCGCCCGCTACCGACAAGTACCACATCGAAGACGTGCACCGCGCCGGCGGCATCCTGGGCATCCTGGGTGAACTGGCGCGCGCCGACCTGCTGGACCTGTCCTGCGGCAACGTGCATAGCGGCACGCTGGGCAACGCCATCCAGCAATGGGACGTGGCCGGCAGCGCAAGCGAAGAAGCCAAAAAGTTTTATCGCGCAGCCCCCGGTGGCATCCCGACCACGGTCGCCTTCAGCCAGGACGCCACGTTCCTGACGCTGGACACCGACCGCAAGACGGGCTGCATCCGCAGCAAGGAAAGTGCCTATTCCAAGGACGGCGGCCTGGCCGTGCTGTACGGCAACCTCGCTGAAAAGGGTTGCATCGTCAAGACGGCCGGCGTGGACGAGTCCCAGTGGGTCTTCACCGGCCGCGCGCGCGTTTTCGAAAGCCAGGACGACGCCGTGGAAGGCATCCTGGGCGACAAGGTTGTGGCGGGCGACGTGGTGGTGATCCGCTACGAAGGCCCCAAGGGCGGCCCCGGCATGCAAGAGATGCTGTATCCCACGTCCTACCTGAAGTCCAAGGGCCTGGGCAAGACCTGCGCGCTCTTCACCGATGGCCGCTTTTCGGGCGGCTCGTCGGGCCTGGTGATCGGTCACGCCTCGCCGGAAGCGGCCGAAGGCGGCGCGATCGGTCTGGTCGAAGAAGGCGACACGATCGAGATCGACATCCCCAACCGCAAGATGCACCTGGCGGTTTCCGACGACGAACTGGCCCGCCGCCGCGCCGCCATGGACGCGCGCGCCGACGGCTGGGAGCCGGTGGGCCGCGAACGCGTGGTGTCGCAGGCGCTGCAGGCGTATGCGGCGCTGGCCACGTCGGCCGACCGCGGCGCGGTGCGCGACCTGTCGCAGCTCAAGCTGAAGGGCAAGCGCTGATCGGTTGATGGCGGATTGATGAAAAAAGCGGCGCTTTGGGCGCCGTTTTTTTCTTTTGTGCTGAGCGGCCGGCAGTCGCGAACGGTACTCGTTAAGCGCGCGGGTTTCGGTGATCGTGCCGATAAAATTCAGCGACCCCCAACCGGAGCGCAATAAATGTCCCTGAACTCCGAAGCCTTGCGCCTCTTCCTCGGCGTGGTCGACGCCGGCTCCCTCAGCGCCGCCGCCGAAATGCTCGGCCAGACTGCATCCGGCGTCAGCCGGGGCTTGCAGCGGCTGGAGGAAGACTTGGGCGTCACGCTGCTGAACCGGACCACGCGCCGCATGGAGCTGACCGAAGAGGGGCGGCATTTTCTGCCGAAGGCGCGGCAGATCGTGGCGGCGCTCGAAGAGGCCGAGGAGTGCATGCGCATGGTGCATCAGCGGCCTGCGGGGCGTCTGCGCGTTGACGCGTCGGTGCCGGTGATGCTGCATTGCGTGGTGCCTCACGTCGCCGAGTTTCGGCGCGCGTATCCGGAGATCTCGCTGGAACTCACCAGCAACGACCGCATCGTGGACCTGATGGAGCATCGCACCGACGTTGCGCTGCGCATGGGGCCGCTGACCGATTCCACGCTGCACGCGCGCGCGCTGCGGCCGTCGCCGCGCTGGATGATGGCCATCCCCGATTACATCGCGCGGCGTGGCGCGCCGCGCACCGTGGAGGATCTGGCGGATCACGAATTGCTGGGTTTCACGCAACCGGAAAGCCTGAACCTGTGGCCGTTGCGCCATGCCGGCGGTTCCAGCTTTCAGGCGACGCCGACGCTTGCAACGTCCAGCGGCGAAACGCAGCGGCAACTGGCGCTGCGCGGCGTCGGCATCGCGTGCCTGTCGGACTTCGTCGTGCGCGAGGATATCGAGGCCGGGCGGCTGGTGAAGGTGCTGGAAAGCGAATACACCGATCACCTGCAGCCGATGCACGCGGTGTATCACCGCAATACGCAGCTGTCGCGGCGCATCGCGTGCTTCCTGGATTTTTACGCGGGTCGGATTTGATGCGCGCAGGTGTCTGACACCCTGCGGACGTGATCTCGGCATGTCGCTTGCCTCACGAGGGTGTCAGACACCGTCATTGAGCACCGATTCGGCTCAGGTGTCTGACACCCTGGGGAGATGCTCGTCAGGATGGCGCGGTGGCGCTAGGGTGTCTGACACCTGTGGACAACCGCTACGCGTGCAGCGCTCGTCCGAACGCCGCCAGCACCGATTCGTGCAGCGTTTCCGACAGCGTCGGGTGGGCGAACACGGTGTGCATCAGGTCTTCTTCGGTCGCTTCCAACGATGCCGCCACGCCATAGCCGGTGATCAGCTCGGACGCCTCGGGGTGGATGATGTGCGCGCCCAGCAGTTCGCCTGACTTGGCGTCGAACACCGTCTTGACCAGGCCCTGGTCCTCGCCCATGGCGATCGCCTTGCCGTTGCCGGCGAAGGTGAATTTTCCAACTCGGATTTCGCCGCCCGTCTTGCTGGCGTGTTCGCGCGCGCGGGCTTCGGTCATGCCGATGCTGGCGACCTGCGGGTAGGAATACGTGCAGGCGGGAATGCGCAGCGGATCGATGGCGTGCACGGGCAGGCCGGCGATGGCCTCGACGCACAGCACGGCTTCGTGGCTGGCCTTGTGGGCAAGCCATGGGGCGCCGGCCACGTCGCCGATCGCGTAGACGCCGGGCTCGCCGGTGCGGCACAGGTCGTCGGTGACGATGTGCGTCTTTTCGACCTTGACGCGCGTCTGCTCCAGTCCCAGGTTCTCGACGTTGCCGACGATGCCCGCGGCGACGATGACGCGGTCGAAGGTCTGTTCGAGCTTCTTGCCTTCGTGCTCCAGCGTGACCTTGACGCCGCCGGCCGTGGTCGACGAGGCCGTCACCGCGCAACGGGTCAGCACGCGGATGCCTTGCTTCTCAAAGGTCTTGCGCGCCAGTTGGGAGATCTCGGCGTCTTCCTGCGGCAGGATCTCCGGCGTCATGTCGATCAGCGTGACCTCGGCCCCGACCGCGCGATAGAAGCTGGCGAACTCGGCGCCGATGGCGCCCGCGCCCACGACCAGCAGCGACTTCGGGATCTCGGTCGGGACCAGCGCCTGCCGGTACGCCCAGATCCGTTCGCCCGCAGGCAACGCCGGCAGGTCGCGGGCGCGCGCGCCGGTGGCCAGGATGATGTGCTTGGCCGACAGCGTGGCGCCGTTGTCCAGCGCCAGTTTGCCGGACCCGGCAAGCCTGGCGCTGGCGGCGAACACCGTCACGCCATTCTTTTTCATCAGATGCGTCACGCCCTGGCCCAACCGGCCGGCGACTTTACGCGACCGGGCGACCATGGCGGCCAGATCGGGACGCGCCTCGCCCGCACCCGTCACGCCATAGTGCGCGGCCTCGCGGCAGGCGCGCAGCACGGTGGCGCTGTGCAGCAGGGCCTTCGTGGGAATGCAGCCCCAGTTCAGGCAGATGCCGCCCAGTTCGGCGCGCTCGACCAGCGCGACCGACATGCCCAACTGCGCGGCGCGGATCGCGGCCACGTAGCCGCCCGGGCCGCCGCCCACCACCACCAGATCAAAACTCGTCTTCGTCATGGCGGGGCTCACAGCAGGATGCGCACGGGGTTTTCGATCAGCGCGCGGAACGCGGCCAGCCAGCGTGCGCCGACCGCACCGTCCACCACGCGATGGTCGGCCGACAGTGTCACCGTCATGACGGTGGCGGCAACCAGCTGCCCGTCGGCGTCGACCACCGGCCGGCGTTCGGCTGCGCCAACGGCCAGGATCGCGGCCTGCGGCGGGTTGATGATGGCGGCAAACTGGCTGACGCCGTACATCCCCAGATTGCTGACCGTCAGCGAGCCGCCGGTGAACTCTTCGGGCTTCAGGCGGTTGACCTTGGCGCGTTTGGCCAGCTCGACGATCTCTGCCCCGATGACGGACAGGGACTTCACGTCGGCGTCACGCACGATGGGGGTGACCAGGCCGCCGTCGGTGGCCACCGCCACGGAGATATCGGCGCCGGCATGGTATTCGATGTCGTCGTCGTGCCAGGACGCGTTGACCTCGGGCACCTCGCGCAGCGCCAGCGCGGCGGCGCGCACGATGAAGTCGTTGACCGACAGCTTGACCGCGCCGCCGTGGTTGGCCTGCGCGCGCAGGGCCAGCAGCGCGTCCATGCGGCAGTCGACCGTCAGGTAGAAGTGCGGCACGTGCTGCTTGCTTTCGGTGAGGCGGCGCGCGATGGCGCGGCGCATGCCGGTGTGCGGCACGCGGCGTGCGGCTGGCCGGCCAGCAAGCGGCGCGGCGGCGGGTGCTGCGGCCGGCGCACGGTCGCGCGCGGCTTCAACATCGCGCCGCACGATGCGGCCATGCGGGCCGGTGCCGGTGACGCCCAGCAGGTCGACATGCCATTGCGCGGCAAGACGCCGGGCGACGGGGCTGGCGAAGAGCCGGCCGCCGGGGACGGCTGCGGTCGAGGATGCGGCGTGCGCGGCCGAGGCACCCGTTGCCCCGCCAGCAGCGGATCCAACAGACGGCGCAGCAGCCGCCTTCGCACCACCGTGCTCAGCCAGCGCACGATCAATCGCCGCCGCGTCCTCGCCGTCCGCGACCAGCACGCCGATCACGGTATTGATCGGCACCGACGCCGGCCCGGCCTGGACCACGATGCGGCCCAGCACGCCGGCCTGTTCGGCGTTGATCTCGACGATGGCCTTTTCGGTTTCGACTTCCGCCAGCGCGTCGCCCACGGCAACGCGGTCGCCTTCCTGCTTGAGCCACTGGTGCAGGATGCCGCCCGAGGCGTCGGCGGCTACAGAAGGGAGCTTGATGAGGTATGCCACGGTGTTCTTCCTATTCAGCGGCGCCGGCCAGGTCGGGCCGGTACGCGGCGGGGTCGTCGTATTCGACGAGTTCGAGCACATTGCCTTCGGGGTCGCGGAAGAAGGCGAGCCACGTGCCGGGCCGCACTTCCATGGGCGCGGGCGCGCTGTCGAAGACGACGCCCTTCGATTGCAGATCGCGCACCACGCCGCGCAGGTCGCGCACGATGAAGGTGAGGTAAGCGGCGCCCTGGCGGTCCAGAATCGCCGCGCCGCGCACCGCAGGCTCGGGCGCCACGACCGGTTGCAGCAGCTTGATGCGCTCGCCGTACGGCGTCTGCAGGCGCGCGACGTCATAGCCGTGCGCCGTGAGGCCCGTTGCCCGCGCCTTGTCGGCGGGCACCGTCACGCGGTTCACCAGCGTCAATCCCATGACGCTGGTGTAGAACGCGGCCAGCGCATCCAGGTCCGCGCAGCAGATGCCGACTTCCATCGGCACGGTCATGTGCAGGGCGCTCATGAGGGTTCCCCCAGATCGGCCAGCACGTCGGCCAGGCCCGACATCACCTCGTCGGTGTCGGCGAACGCCGCGCGTTCCAGCACCTTCGAGATGCTGGGCGAGGCCTCGCCGCCCGTGACGCGCTTGACCGGCTGGTCGAGCCAGTCGAAGTAGCGGCGCTGGATCTCGTCGGCCAGCATGGCGCCGTAGGACGTGCCGCGCGCGCCTTGCTCCACGATCAGCACGTTGTTGGTCTTCTGGATGCTGGCGCCGATGGTGTCCCAGTCCAGACTGGCGCGATCCAGCGTGCGCAGGTCGATGACTTCGGCGTCCACGCCTGCCTGTTCGGCGGCCGCCAGCGCGCGGCTGACCATGGACAGGTACGTCAGGATGGTGACCTTGCTGCCTTCACGGCGCACGCGGGCCTTGCCGAAGGGAATGGCGTAGTCCAGATCGCCATCGGGCACGTCGCCCGACGACGCATACAGATCCACGTGCTCGATGACCAGCACCGGATCCTTGGACGCCAGCGCCGTGTTCATCAGGCCCACGTAATCGTGCGGCGTGGACGGCGCAACGATGCGCCAGCCGGGCGCCGTGGCAAAGATGCCGGCCGGGTCCATCGAATGCTGCGAGCCGTAGCCCGTGCCCATCGCGACCTTGGTGCGCAGCACGAACGGCACGTCGATGTCGCCGCCGAACATGTGGCGCGCCTTGCCGATCTGGTTGAAGATCTGGTCGGCCGCGACCCACATGAAGTCCGGGTACATGAATTCCACGACGGGCTTGTAGCGGCCGTCCATCGCCAGCCCGCCGCCCAGTCCTGCAAAGGCGTTTTCGGAAATGGGCGTGCCCAGCACGCGGTCCGGATACTTGTCCTTCAGGCCGCGCGTGGCGCCGTTGGTGCCGCCCTTCAGGCGGTGCACGTCTTCGCCCAGCACCACGACGCCGGGGTCAGTTTCCATGCGGCGGTCCAGCACGTCGGCCACCGCATCGACGAACTTGCGCGTCACCTTGGCGCCGGGGTGGTCCGCGGCTTCCTGGTAGCGCAGGCCGGTCAGTTCTGAACCGTCGCTGCGCAGGCCCACGTCGCGGAAATCCGGGCTGGGCCACAGGTCGGCGCGCACGCGGCGCTTGCCGCCGTCGGCGGCTTCCGTCAGGCGGCCGGACACGTCCTTCATCACGTCCTTGCAGCGCTGGCGCAGGGCATCCACCTCGGCCTGCGTGACGAGCTTGCGGGCAATCATTTCCGAGGCGATGCGGTCCAGCGGATCGCGCTGGCGCCACTGCGCCTCTTCGTCCTTGGTGCGGTAGCCGAAGGCGCTGCCGGGGAACGGGCCGTTCTGGTGGAAGAAGCGGTAGACGTCCACCTCGACGATGGTCGGACCCTTACCGGCGCGCATGTGCGCCACCGCTTCCGACATGGCCAGGTACACGGCCAGCGGATCCATGCCATCGACTTTCCAGGACGGAATGTTGAAGGCCAGGCCGCGCGCGGACAGGCGCGGCTCGGCGGTGGATTCTTCCACGGTCGTGGACACGGCGTAGCGGTTGTTCTCGATGAAGAAGCACAGCGGCGTCTTCCATGCGGCGGTCAGGTTCATCGTTTCCAGCACGGAGCCGATGTTGACCGCGCCGTCGCCGAAGTACGTCACGGCCACGCGGTCCGTGCCCGCGTGTTTGTGCGCCCAGCCCGCGCCGGCGGCCAGCGGCACGCCGCCGCCGACGATCGCGTTGGTGCCCAATGCGCCGGCTTCCAGCCATCGCAAATGCATGCTGCCGCCGCGGCCGCGGCAATAGCCGTTGGCCAGGCCCATGATCTCGGCCAGCGTCTTGTGCAGGACTTCGTCGATGGCGGGCGTCAGCGGGTTGCGCGGATCCAGCCCGAGGGGCGCGACGTGTTGCAGCGCCTTCGCCAGAAACTGGTGGTGGCCCCGATGCGAGCCGTTGATCTGGTCGCCGGCGCCCAGCGCCAGCACCGAGCCGACGGCGCCGCCTTCCTGGCCCACGGACGAGTGCGCGGGGCCGTGCACCAGGCCTTCGGCGGCCAGTTCCAGCACGGCTTCCTCGAAAGCGCGGATCCAGTGCAGTTGGGTCAGCATCGTGCCGAGCAGCGCGGGGTCAGCCTGCTGCCAGTCCGAGGCGTCGGCCGTCAGTTGCCGCCAGGGCGCCTGGGGCTCAAGCGGTTGGTAGGTGGCCATGAATGAATCTCCAGAATGTTTTTGAGCGTCGGGGCAATCAGAGGTAGCTGTAGCGGCTCCAGCCGCCGTCGGCCACCAAGGTGTGTCCGGTGATGTAAGCGGCCTGGCGCGAGGCCAGGAAGACCGCCAGGTCGGCCATTTCGGCCGGCTGCGCCATGCGGCGTAGCGGCGTGCGTTGCTTGAGGCGTTCGGGATCCAGCCGGCCGCGTGCCGCCAGGTCGCGCACCAGGTCGGTCTCGACGTAGCCCGGGGCCAGCGCGTTGACGCGCACGCCCGCGGGGCCCCATTCCACGGCCAGCGTCTCGGTCAGCAGCACCACCGCGCCTTTCGTTGCGCAGTAGGCCGCGCGGTCGGGCGCCGCCACCACGCCGTACATGGAGGCCAGGTTGATGATGCTGCCGGACCCTGCCGGCACCATGCGCCGGCCCGCGGCCTGCGCGCACAGGAAGACGCCCGTCAGGTTGATATCCACGGCGCGGCGCCATTCGTCCACGGTGACCTCCAGCGTGGGCTTGTTGGCCGAGATGCCGGCGTTGTTGACCAGCACGTCGATGCCGCCCCAGGTCTCTGCTACCTGCGCGAAGGCGCGCTCGACCGCGTCGGCGTCGGTGACGGACGCCTGCACGGCCATGGCCTGCGCGCCGGTTCCCGTGGCCGCCAGACTTGCAACAGCCGCCTCCAGCGCGGCGGCGTCCATGTCCAGCAGCGCGACGCGAGCGCCCTGGCGGGCAAAGGCCAGCGCCGTGCTGTAGCCGATGCCCTTCGCACCGCCGGTGATGACGACCGCCTGGCCGCGCAGCTCCGGATGGATGACTTCAGTGGTGTTGTCCACGATGTGTGCCTGTAATGGATGAGTATGTAGGCGGGCTAGACCGCCAGCCATTCCTGGACGACGTCCTGCCGCTCATGGAGCTGCGCGGGCGGTCCTTCGAACACAATGCGCCCGTGGCCCATCACGCTCACGCGCGTGGACACCTTCAGCGCAATCGTCAGCTTCTGTTCCACCAGCACCACCGACACGCCCTGCTTGTGGATATCCCGGATGACGTCGGCGATCACTTCGACGATCTTGGGCGCCAGGCCTTCGGTGGGCTCGTCGATCAGGATGACCTTGGGATTGCCCAGCAGGGAGCGGCACATGGTCAGCATCTGCTGCTCGCCGCCCGACAGGTTGCCCGCCTTCGTGCTGCTGCGTTCCTTCAGGCGCGGGAAGTAGTCGAACATCTGCGCCACGGTCCAGTACGGCGCATCGTCGCGCCGGGGCTGCTCGCCCATGCGCAGGTTCTCGTCCACCGTCAGGTTGGCGAAGACCTCGCGCTCCTCGGGCACGAAGGCCAGGCCGGCGCGTGCAATCTCGAAGGGACGCTTGTTGGTGATGTCGCGGCCTTCGATGGCGATGCGGCCGCCGGTCACGTCCACCAGGCCCATGATGCTTTTCATGGTGGTGGAGCGGCCGGCGCCGTTGCGGCCCAGCAGACTGACCACTTCGCCGCGCCCGATCGACAGGTCGATGCCGTGCAGGATGTGGCTCTTGCCGTAGTGGGCATGCACGCCCTGCAGGGACAAGAGGGGGGATTGCGTCGTCATACCGTTTCCTCTCCCAGGTAGGCCTCGCGCACGCGGGCGTCGCCGCGGATCGCGGCGGGCGTGCCAGTGGCCAGGATCTCGCCATAGACCAGCACGCTGATGCGATCGGCCAGCGAGAACACCACCTGCATGTCGTGCTCGACGATCAGCAGGGTGCAGTCGCGCGTCACGTCCTTGATGAGTTCAACCGTGTAATCGACCTCGTGTTGCGACATGCCGGCCATGGGTTCATCCAGCAAAATCACCTTCGGGCGCGACGCCAGCGTCATGCCGATTTCCAGCGAGCGCTGCTCGGAGTAGTTCAGGTCGCCGGCTGCGGTGTCCTGCTTGGCCGTCAGCCGCACTTTTTCCAGCAGACGATCCACGTCTTCGTTGACGGCGCGGTTGCGCGCGATGGGCCGCCAGAAGTTGTAGACCAGCCCATGCATGCGCAGCACCGCCAGCCGCAGGTTCTCGCGCACCGACAGGCGCGGGAACACGTTGGTGATCTGGAACGAGCGCGCCAGACCGAGCCGGTTGATGGCCTCGGGCGCCAGGCCGCCGATGGATCGCGAGCGCAGGCTGATGTCGCCCGACGTGGGCGCGAACGAGCCCGACATCAGGTGAAACAGCGTGGACTTGCCCGCGCCGTTGGGACCGATGACGGCGTGGCGTTCGCCGGCTTCGATCGCCAGGTTCACGCCGCGGATGATCTGCGCTTCACCAAAGGATTTGCGCACGTCGGTCAGGGTCAGGATGTCGTGGCTCATTTGGCGGGCTCCAACAGGGGGGCGGCTTCGCCGGCATCGCGCCACAGGGCCAGCGCCCAGCGGCAGGCGGCAAGGCCAACGGCAAACAGCGCCAACGGCACCAGCCAGGTGGAAACGGCGAGCGGCGCCCACTCCTGGCCGAACAGCGGGATGGCGGGCCAGCCGGCCTCGGGGTTCATGGCGAGCAGGGCGCGGTAGTCTCGCGCGAACATGCGTTGCAAGAGTTCCACCGTGAACACGGTGGCGCCGGTCAGCAGCAGACCGCCGGCCACCGACACCGCGGCGCGCGGCAGCCAGTTGGCCAGGCCACGCTCGCGCAGCGACTTGGCCGCGCGCTGCACCAGTCCGACCAGACCGTCCGGCACGAACAGCATCACCAGCACGAAGAGCACGCCCTGGTACAGCAGCCACGACCGCGTGATGTCAGCCAGCGTCTGCGACAGGAACGTCAGGATGGACGCGCCCAGCACCGGCCCGAGGAACGCATTGACGCCACCGATGTAGGCGAACAGCACCGCGTCGGTGGACAGCTTGACCTCGAACAGCACGTAGTTGCCGGCCTCGATATTCAGCGCCTGCAGGCCGCCCGCGATGCCGGCAAACATCGCCGACAGCGCGAACACCATCGTCTTGAGCGCGTGCGGGCGGTAGCCCAGGTAGCGCAGGCGGTTGGCGTTCTCGCGCAGGCCCAGCGTCAGTCGGCCCAGCGGCGTGCGCGTCAGGCCATAAAGCGCGGCCAGCGACACCAGCACCCACGCCAGCACCAGGTAGTACACCTCGATGTCGGAGCCGAAGGTAAAGCCCCATGCCGGCATGCGCATCGCGGACACGCCTGCCTCGCCGCCGAAGACGCTCTTCAGGTGCGGCGCCAGCGCGTGCAGCAGTTCGGCCAGCGCCAGCGTGATCATCGAAAAGTACACGCCCGATCGCATGGTGGCGAACCAGCCGGCGACCAGGCCGAACAGCAGCCCGGCCACGCCGCCCACCAGCGGCATCAGGGGCGTGGGCAGCAGGCCCGCGCCGCCCAGCGCATTCATCGCGTGGATGGTGGCAAAGGTGCCGACGCCGAAGTACGCGGCGTGGCCAAAGGACAGCATGCCGCCCTGGCCGGCCAGCAAATTGAAGGCGCACGCAAACAACGCGGCGATCAGCATTTGCACGGCCGCCACGAGCTGGCCGGCAGGCAGCAGCCAGGGCAGCGCGCACAGCGCGGCAACACACAGAATCAACAGCAGCGCGCCCGTGGCGCGGCCGGCGGAAGTCGCGGTATGGCTCATGCCTGCTCTCCCTTCAGGCCCGACGGCTTGACCAGCAGCACCACCAGCATCAGCAGAAAGGGCAGCGTTGCGGCCAGGCTGGATATCTTCACGGTCATCAGGCCACCCACGCTTTCGGCCCAGTCACGCGCGCCGAACAGGCCGAACAGCGTGGCCAGGCTGGCGTCGATGCCGACCGAGAACGAGCTGATCAGACCGATCAAGAGCGACGCGATCATTGCGCCTTCCAGCGAACCCAGTCCGCCGACCACGACCACCACGAACACCAGCACGCCCAGCTCCAGCGCCATGTTCGGGTTGGTGGTGTAGAACGCGCCCGCCACCGCGCCGGCAAGGCCCGCCATCGCGGCGCCCACGCCAAACACGCTCATGAAGACGAGCGGCACGTTGTGGCCCAGCGCCTCGGCCATGCGCGGGCGATAGATGGCCGAGCGCACCACGATGCCCACGCGGGTGCGCGACAGCAGCAGGTAGATCACTGCGAACATCGCGATCGACACCCCGCCCATCAGCAGTCGGTAGAACGGATAGTCCGCGTCGAACACGCGGAACGCCGCGAAGTTCAGGAACTGCGGCACGCGGTAGTCGACGGGAAAGTCGCCGTAAAAGAGCTTGACCAACTCCGCGACGATGAACGCCAGCCCGAAGGTCACCAGCAGCTCCTGCGCGTGGCCGAACTTGTGCACGCGGCGCAGGAAAAAGCGTTCGACGCCCATGCCCAGCACGCCCGAAATGATCGTGGCCAGCACGAGGGCCGCCCAGAAGCCCGTGACGGGCGTAAGCGTATAGGCGGCGTAGGCGCCAATCATGTAGAACGAGGCGTGCGCAAAGTTCAGCACGCCCATCATTCCGAAAATCAGTGTCAGGCCTGCCGACACCATGAATAGCAGCAGGCCGTAGATCACGCCGTTCAACAGCGAGACGGTAAAGTATTCCATGTCCGCTCCAGGATTCTTGCGCGGGACGCCGGGCGTCCCGCGAGCGATTGCGCACGTTGTTCTTTTCCGGCCCGCGCCGGGAGTGCGCTTGTCATGTGCCGGCGGCGGCGCGCGCGCTTTTCAGCGCACAGGCCGCCGTGCCGGCATCACTTCGGACGTTGCATCTTGCAGGTTGCCTGCACCGGCGCGGACACGTCCGCCGCGGCCAGGACCTTCACGGGTTCAAATCCCATGTCGGTGCCGTCGGCCTTGTACTTGGCGTTCTTGCCGACCTTGGACACGACCATCGGCAGTTGCACCTGGTGGTCTTCGGCGCGCATCGTGTAATCGCCCAACGCCGACTTGTAAGTCACCTGCTCCAGCGCCACGGCCAGTTCGGGCACCGACAGCTTGCCGTCCTTGGGCTTGACCTGCTTCAGGGCTTCGCCCAGGAAGCGCACGCCGATCACGGTCTGCGGCTCGGTGTAGCTGGGGTAGTGGCCGGTCTTGGACTTGTAGTCCTCGGCGAACTTCGCGCCTTCCTCGCCCGCCGCCTCGATGTTGTACGGATGCGCGATGTAATGGCCCATCGCGACCTCGCCGGCGTTGGCCAGGTTGCCCACCTGATCCAGGAACACCGTGGCAAAGCGCACCTTCAGGCCGGCGGCCTGCGTGGCCTTCATGAGCAGCAGCAGGTCGTTGGACCAGTTGCCGGTGATCACCGTGTCCGGCGTGGCCGAACGGATGCGCGCCACGTACGGCGCGAAGTCCTGGATCTTGTTGACCTCGTGCAGCGTCTTGCCCACCACCTCGTAGCCGTAGTCCTTGGCAAAGCGCTCGGTCGCGCCTTCCATGTCCTGGCCCCAGGAGTAGTTTTGATTGATGGCGTACACGCGCTTGCCCAGCGTGCCGTCGGCCGACATCACCGAGGCTAGCGCCTTCACGCGCAGGTCGGCGTTGGTGGTGAAGCGGAAGTGATAGAAATGGCACTTCTGGCCGGTCAGCTCCAGCGCCTCGCCGCCCACGTTCAGGAAGACGATTTCCTTGCCGGGGTTGCGCAGGTTGTGCTTGCGCACGTCTTCCGTCAGTTGGCCCGAAATCGCCGACGACGACCCTTGCACCAGCACTTGCACGCCCTCGGCGGCAGCGGCGCGGAAGCGGTCCGAGGCGCCCACTGGGCCGCCCTGGTTGTCGAACTCCACCAGTTCCAGCGGCTGGCCGTTCCAGCCGCCGGCGGCGTTGATGCGGTCCAGCTCGTATTTGACGGCGGCGCGGAACATCAGGCCGGTAGAGGCCTGCGGGCCCGACAGCGTTTCGATCAGGCCGATCTTGACGGGTGCGGCGTGGGCGGTGGCGGCGAGTCCGGCCAGGCACAGCAGACCGGTGGTGAAAGCCAATTTCATGCGTGTCTCCTCCGTGGAACGGGAGTGTGGTGATTGCGTGGGTCAGGCAGGCGCGCACGCCGCATCGCCGGCGCGCCGCAAGGGCGCAACAGCGATGGAGAGCGAAGACGGGGGGATGGCGGCGGCCACGGACGCGCGAGGCGCCGGGGCGAAACGCCAGCCGGGCAGGGCATGAAGCCGCCGGGGCGTCTGAAGGTGCGCCATCGGACGTGCCGAGGGCGCGGATGCGGTCATGCTGCCGGTGAAGTTCACCTGGTTGTCCCCTGCCTGTTTATGCGGCGTGTCGCCGTGTTTTTCTGACTGACTTGCCTGAAAGCGTCAGTTGATTTACGCTTTCCGTACAAGTTGTCAGGCAACTTTATCAAGTTGTCCGATAAATCATAGGCCAGGCGTTTTTCTCGTGTCAAGCAACGGATTCAGCAGTTCAATCAGAATTCGCACCGTTGCCGCGACAGCGCCGCGGACCGCTAAAAACAGCGTCAGGAGACAGAATGATTTCGTTTGAGGGGCAGGTTGCCGCCATCACCGGCGCGGGCAACGGCATCGGGCTGGCCACGGCGCGCCTCATGGCCGCGCACGGCGCGCGGCTGGTGCTGACCGACATCGACAACGCACGGCTGGAGGAGGTGGCGGCAGAACTCGATCCCAGCGGGCAGCGCGTCTACACGCATGCGCTGGACGTGTCGGTGTCGCACGATTGCGAACGGGTGTTCGAGGCGGCTGCCAGACATTTCGGTGGACTGGATCATCTGGTCCATTGCGCCGGCATCTATCCCGAACAGCTCGTCAAGGACACCAGCGACGAGTCCTGGCGCACGCTGATGCGCGTCAACCTGGACGGCACGTTCTACGTGTGCCGCGCTGCCCAGCGCCATCTGCGCCACGACGGTTCGATCGTCCTTCTGACGTCGCTGGCCGCGCAGCGCGGCAGCTATGCGCACGCCGCCTATGCGGCGTCCAAGGGCGCGGTCCAAAGCTTCACCCGCAGCCTGGCATTGGAACTGGCTCCGCAGATCCGCGTGAACGCGGTGGCGCCCGGCATCATCGCCACGTCCATGACGCACGACCTGATCGGGCAGAAGGGCGCGCAATTGCTGGAGAGCACGCCGCTGCGCCGCTTCGGTACCGCCGAGGAGATCGCGGGGACCATCGCGTTCCTGTGCTCGCCGCTGGCGTCATTTGTGACGGGCGAGGTCATGCAGGTCAATGGCGGGATCTATATCGCTTAAAGTGCAAGAACGCGGCGCGCCGGGAAAAACCGGCAAATCTATAATTCCCCGGACGCTGCCGCATCGCAATCTGTCAGGACCCCCACGCGAGACATTCCTATAAACATGGCCGCCGCGTCCGCGCGCCGCCCTCACGTTTGAAGATCCCCATGCAGCCCAGTCAAGAACCCGATTCGAGGCGCGCCGCGCCTCGCAGTTCGCTATCCGCGGCGGTGGCGGATGCCCTGGCCGACCAGATACGCCAAGGCGTGCTGGCCCCGGGCGATCGCCTGCCCACCGAAAAGCAGCTCACTGAGCTCCATTCCGTCAGCCGCGCGGTCGTGCGCGAAGCCTTGGCCCGACTGAAATCCGAAGGCCTGGTCACGTCGCAGCAAGGTAGCGGCGTGTTCGTCGACCCGAACTTCCAGAAGAACGCCTTTCGCATCGCCGCGCCCACGCCGGGCGACAACCAGGACCTGGAACACATCCTGGAGCTGATGCTGTCCATCGAGGTCACGGCGGCGCGCTATGCGGCGCAGCGTCGCACCGATCCCGACTTAAAGAAGATTCGGCAGGCGCTGGTGGGCATGGAGTACGCGCTCATCAACGACAAGCTGGGCGACGAGGAAGACTACCAATTCCACCAGGCCATCGTGCAGGCCACGCACAACCCGCATCTGGTGGCGCTGAACGATTATCTGGAAGCCAACGTGCGGCGCGTCATCCGCAGCGCGCGTCACAACACGGCGCGCCGGTATGCCGAGCGCATGGCCGCGGTGCAAAGCGAGCATCAAGCCATCTTTGCGGCCATTGAAGCCGGCGACCCGGATGCTGCGGGCCGCGCGGCGGAGCAGCACCTGCGCAACGCGGCCGACCGGCTGCGGTTGTTCCAGGCGGAGCGCCCCGCGCCCGTGTGAACGCGGGGCGGGCCGCTCCTACGCGAAGGTCTGCTCCATCTCGCGGCGGAACTGCACGGCGGTCGAGCGTTCGTCGTATTCCACGTCGCGCCAGCGGATCGCCTGCGATTGGCGTACGGGGTTCTTCAGCTTGACCTTGTTCGACAGTCCCAGCGGCAGATAGCCTTCCTCGACCGAATCGGGGGCCGGCATCAGGCGCCCGTACACCGTGTAGCCGCCTTCGCCATCCAGGATCTGGCCGGCCTGCAAATCGCGTTTGGCGGTGGCCACCACGTCGCCGTGCCAGCCAGCCGGCGCACCCGTCGGCTCGCGGCGCAGCCCCACGCTGGCCACGCTGATGCCCAGCTCCAGCCCGATCAGGTGGTAGGGCTTGTACATGGCGGTGAAGTTGCCGCTGGGATCCGTGACCAGGCCATATTCCTGGAAGCAGCGCCGCACGTAGTCGCTGTCGGCGGCAAGCGTCACGTACACGCCCCAGCGCAGGTCGCGGAACACCGGCCGGCCATCGCGTTCCAGCGACGAGATCACCTCGACCTGGCCGCGGTGGTGCAGCATGCCGCCGTCCTCGCGGGGACGCAGCACGCGCGCCAAGTCGTCCACACCGCACGGCGGAAAGTGCAGGCCCGACGGCGACGGCAGCAGGCCCGTGGCATTGGAGACGGCCGCCATCTCGATGGCGCTCTTGGTGCCGTCCAGGAAACTGTTGAACATCTGCGCATTGAAGTCGCCCGCCGCCACCATTTCCGCCGTGAAGCCGTAATACGGCCAGACGGTGTCGGGCGTGGACGTGTGGAACTCGGGCAGGTATTTGGTGCCCTTTCCGGCGGCCATGACTTCAAAGCCGCTGGCGCGCGCCCAGTCGACCATTTCGCAGATCAGGGCGGGCTGGTCGCCGTAGGCCAGCGAATAGACGATGCCCGCTTCCCGGGCGCGGCGCGCCAGCAGCGGACCGGCCAGCGCGTCGGCTTCCACATTGACCATGATGATGTGCTTGCCGTACTCGCAGCAGGTCAGCACATGGGTGATGCCGGCCGCGGCCTGGCCGGTGGCGTCGATGACGATGTCCACGTCGGGACTGGCGATGACGGTGCGCGCATCGTCGCAGAAATAGACCTTGCCGTTCTTGTACGCGTCATTGATGCTGCTGGCGTTGAGCGCGCCGGCGGGCCAGCCGACGCGGGTCAGCGCGGCGCGCGCCCGGTCGGGCACCAGATCCGCCACCGCGACCAGGCGCATGCCCGGCGTGCGCGGGGCCTGACTCATGAACATGGCGCCGAACTTTCCGGCGCCCAACAATGCGACTCGCAGCGGCTTGTGGTCGGCTTCTCGCTGCTTGAGCAGACGGTACAGATTCATGGCGCGGGCTCCTCCTGGGTGGGGCGTACGACTCCACAGGATAGTCCCAAACGATGACGCCTGAACAGGACTCAGCAGGACTCAGGCATCTGCCGTATAGAGCTCGCCGGCCAGCACGTTGCGCCAGTTCTGCCAGTTGATGCGCGCACGGTCCGTGACCTCGCGGTTGTAGGGCGCGTCAAACAGAATGTGCTTCCAGCGCGGCCGCACGGCGCCTTCGATGCGCGGCTTGTCGTCGATCAGAAGATTGCCGTGCACCAGCGTCTTGTCCTTGGTCAGGATCAGCCGGGTGGTGGCATCGCGGCCCAGGTGTTTTTCGACCCACAGGTATTTTTCGGCGACGCAGTTTTCAAACTGCGACAGCGGCGACGAGCAGATGCGCACATCCATCCCGAGCGCCAGCAGTTCCTTGACGGCGTCCAGCGCGCCGGGGACGGGCGGCAGATTGCGGATGAAGCCCGGCGCGGTGTAGATGGCCTCGGCCATCCCGCGTAGTTCGGGGGCGTAGTCCTCGCGGATGTAGAAGGACTTGCGGACCTCGAACGCCACGGGCGCGATGTCCGGGTGGCGCTCGCGCCAGGCGTCGATGAACGCGTGTTCGAAATCGGCCAGCACGCCGTCTTGATCCAGCAGGATGATCATGGGGGTCCCAATCGTTGGCAACCGTAGGATTGTGCCCTAGCCGCCGTGCGGCCGGGATTGCGCCACGACGCGGTAACGGCTACCGCCGGTCAGCGATTCGGACGCCACCAGCACCATGCGGTCGTAGCGCCAGGCCAGCGGCTCGGCCGGGTCGTCCGGCGGCTGCGCATGCGTGATGTTGCGCAGCAGCGTGACGTGCGGGCGAAACGGCTGGGTCGGCGGGGTCAATCCGTAGCCGGACAGCCAGTGCCAGAGATCGTCGTGGGCCTGTTGCAGGGCCGCGGGTGTCTCGGCCGGGCCTGACCACAGGATGCGCTGGCGGGTGAAGACCCCATAGCGGTCGAGTGGGACGGCGCCCGGGGCCAGACGGCGTTCGGGCGTGGCGGCCGCCAGCTCGTCAGCAAGGGCGCTGTCGACAGGACCCAGAAACGCCAGCGTCAGATGCAGCGTCTCGGTGCGCATCGCGCGTCCGCCCGTAACCAGCTTCGCGGCTTCCGCCCAGCCGGCCAGCGACGCCGCCAGTGGGAGAGACGGCCACAGCGCGTAGAAGAGACGGATGGTGGACATCCGCTGATTGTAGGGCGCGCCTAGCCGGCGCGGTGCCGGCCGACTAGGGCTTGGTGCGCCGGGTCACGCCGGTGTCAAAGCGTTCGACGCCCGGACGCGTGGCGGGACGGGCAGCCGAAGCCGAGGCCGTGTCGGCCGTGGCCGGCCGGTCAAAACGCTCAACGCCCGGACGGGCAGGGCGATCGAAGCGTTCCACGCCGGGGCGCGCGGCGGGTCGGTCGGATCGTTCGACGCCCGGGCGGTTCAGCCGCTCGACGCCGGGGCGATCCAGCCGTTCCACGCCCGGCCGATCAAACCGCTCGACTCCGGGCCGTGCAAAGCGCTCGACCCGTTGCGGCGTGGCCGTCTTGGCGGCCGCGCTTTGCGCCGCCTCTTGTTCGCGCTTGGCGATGATCTCTTCGGCGCGCTGGTGGTGCGGCGCCATCTTGCGCACCATCACCCGGCCGTCGCGCGGGAAGTAATTGATGCGGCGCGCGTGCACGTCGCCCAGATCCTGCGCCTTGACGGGGATGCCTTCGGTCTTGAGATAGTTCAGGACGAATTCGCCGTTGCGTTCGCCGATGTTCATCTGCTGCATGGCCGCCAGCACCGCGCCGCCGCCGAACACTTTGGCTTCCAGGCGGTCACGCGAGGCGCCGGCCTTGAGCAGTTCGTTGATCAGCACTTCCATCGCAAAGGCGCCGTAGCGCATGGTGGCCGACGCGGGCGACTGCATGTCGCCCTCGGGCAGCATGAAGTGGTTCATGCCGCCCACGCCCGTCACCGGGTCGTGGATGCAAGCCGCCACGCAGGATCCCAGCACGGTCGAGATCATCATGTTCTCGTTGGTGACGTAGTACTCGTTCGGGAGCACTTTCACTGCCTGAGATTGGAACGCGCTGTCGTAGTAATGACGCGTTGCGCGGGCTTCAAGAGCGGCCATTGGACTGATATCTGGGCAAAAACGGCGATTGAGACACTAGAAATGCGAGGAGAAGCGGCAATTGTGACAAAACATGTAAAAAAATGTCGCTTTATTCTTGCATATCCCGGCAGTCAATGGGAGAAAACTGTGTAAACACGACCAAAGCGTCGTTTATTGGAACTTCTCCTGTCGCCCGCAGGCAAAAAAGCCCGTGCGGATGGCAGGCACCCATCCTACACAGGCTGTTTTGTGGTCTTTCCCCGGATCACGGGGATGAAGGGGGTTCAAACGGAGGTTTAGACCCGCTGAGCTGAACGATAGGCGGGGAAAGCACGCCGAGCCGGACCGACCTCCCGGGCCGGGCCGGCAGATCTGCCGGCCTAGAACCGGGTGCTGCGTGTGACCGACCAGCGCGCAGACAGCGCGCCAAGCGCGGCAGACGCCACCACCGCGCCGATCAGGACGGAGGCGCCGGGCAGATGCAGGGCGAATTCAGCGCCGTAACTGCGGGCCAGCCCCAGCAGTGCCTCGTTCAGCGGAGACAGCGCAACGGACGCCACACCAATCGCCAGCAACGAGGCCAGGGCGCCGGATAGCGCGCCCAGGTACAGGAAGGGACGGCGCACGAAGGATTCGGTGGCGCCTACCAGCCGCGCCACGCCAATTTCCTCGCGTTGCGACAGCGCCTGCATGCGCACGGTGTTGAAGACGGTGGCCAGCACCACCACCGCCACGCAGGCGGCCAGGAAGCCCAGGCCGATGCGGGCAAAGCGCAGGATGGCTTCCAGCCGCTGGACCCATGCGCTGTCCAGTTGGACCAGGTCCACATGGTTCCATTGCTTCCAGGCCGAGGCTAGCGTGTCGGCGCGTCCGGCGAGGTTGTCGCCGTCGGCCAGCGTGACGACGACCGCGTCGGGCAGCGGGTTGCCCGGCAGCACGGCCAGCGCCTCTTGCCAGGCGGGGTTGGCGCGCAGATCTGCCAGGGCAGTTTCGCGGCCTACGACACGCACGGCGCGCACGTCTTGCGAATAGTCGTCCTTGATGCGCTTGGCGACGTCGGCGGCCGCACCGGCCGGGGCGTCCACGCGCATGTAGACCGTGACTTCCGGGGTGACGGACATTTCCCGCGCCACCGGTTGCACCGAGACCAGGATCGCGCTGCCCAACAGCGGCAGCGCCAGGGCAAGCGCCATCACCAGCAGGTTGGCGAGCGACGAGAAGGGTTGTTTGATCAGCCGGCGCAGGGTGACCAGCAGCGCGTAGCGGTGTTGCCGCAGCCAGGCGTTCATGCCGATTCTCCCGGATGGCCGAGGCCTGGCTCAGTGCGGCTGGCGCGGGTCGGTGCGGGACTGGCGGACGCCGAATGGGCGGCCGTGCCGTCACCCGGCGTCGCGGGGCCGTGGGAGTCCGCAAACTTGCCCGGCTCGATCCGCAGGGTGCGGGTGGCATAGCGGGCCATGAGTTCCTGGTCGTGCGAGGCGATCAGCGTGGTGACGCCAACGCGGTTGAAGTCGCGAAACACGTTCATGATGCGTTGCGCGTTGTCGTGGTCGAGGTTGGCGGTGGGTTCGTCCGCGATCAGGATCGCGGGCCGGTTGACGATGGCGCGGGCAATCGCCAGTCGCTGCTGTTCGCCGCCGGACAGCTCGATGGGGTTGAGGTCTTCCTTGCCCGACAGCCCAACCTTGTCCAGCGCGGCGCGGGCGCGCGACGCGGCGGAATCCCAGGGGTGGCCCTGCACGGCTAGCGGCAGCATCACGTTTTCGAACGCGCTTCGATCGAACAGCAGGTGTGTGTCCTGCAGGATGACGCCCACCGCGCGGCGCAGGTACGGCCGGGCGCGCGCGGGCAGCTTGTCCAGACGCTGGCCGTTCACCTGGATGGAACCGCGGCTGGCGGGTTCAAGCCCGCCGATCAGCTTGAGCAGAGTGGACTTGCCGGCGCCGGACGGCCCCGATACGAAAACGAATTCTCCCGCGCTCACGCGAAAGTTGATGTCGGCCAGGATATTGCGGCCGCGACCATATGATTTGAATACGTGCTGGAATTCGATCATGGCGGCTGTCAGATGAAGCCGCCATAGTAACTCGGGGACAGTAAGGTGGCCTACATCTCTTGGCGAGGGGGGCGAAGATCAGATTCATTCCGCCGGTTGAAACGCATGTTCGCAAAGCTGAAAACGCGTCCCTGTTTTTCGTCAAAAACAGCGTTTCATTTCATCCAGTGTCCCTATATTTCAAGGGAATTCCCGGATGCGCCGCCTGCTTTGCGGACGCTACCATCCGCCCCATGCGTGGGCCCAACCCGGCCCTTGCTTTGGATTCCGCTTCATCCCACACGGAGATCACGATGAAAGTATTGAAACTCGCTGCCATTGGCGCTGCCTTGTTTGCTGCCTCCTCGGCTGCCAACGCGGGCGCAACCTTCGATAACGTCAAAAAGAAAGGGTTTGTCCAGTGTGGGGTTTCGACGGGCATCCCGGGTTTCTCCATCGCCGACAGCAAGGGCGAATACAAGGGCATCGACGTGGACATGTGCCGCGCCATCGCCGCGACCATGTTTGGCGACGCCTCCAAGGTCAAGTTCACGCCGCTGAACACCCAGCAACGCTTCACCGCGCTGCAGTCCGGCGAAATCGACGTGCTGACCCGCAACACCACCGTCACGCTGACGCGCGACACGACCCTCGGCCTGATCGGCGTGGGCGTGAACTACTACGACAGCCAGGGCGTCATGGTCTCCAAGGACCTGAACGTCAAGAGCGCAAAGGAACTGAACGGCGCCACCATCTGCGTGCAGCCGGGCACCACCACCGAACTGAACCTCGCTGACTGGTTCCGCAGCCAGAAGATCGAATTCAAGCCGGTCGTGATCGACAAGTACGACGAAATCATCCGCGCCTTCTCGGCCGGCCGTTGCGACGCCTTCACGACCGACAAGTCGCAGCTCGCCTCGACCCGCACCACCCTCGAGAACCCGGACAAGTTCGTCATCCTGCCGGAAGACTTCTCCAAGGAGCCGCTGGGCCCGATGGTCCGCCAGGGCGACGAGCAATGGTTCAACATCGTGCGCTGGTCGCTGAACGCCATGCTGGAAGCCGAGGAATACGGCATCACCAAGGCCAACGTCGATGAAATGACCAAGAGCCCCAACCCCAACATCCAGCGCATCCTGGGCGTGACCCCGGGCATGGGCAAGAACCTGGGCGTGGACGACAAGTGGGCCTACAACATCATCAAGAGCGTGGGCAACTACGGTGAAAGCTTCGAGAACACGCTGGGCAAGAACAGCGCGATGAAGCTGGAGCGTGGTTTGAACGCTTCGTACAAGCAAGGTGGCTTGATGTACGGCTGGCCGGTGCGCTAACGCGCGGCTGCCTGGCATGGCGGAGCACGGCTCTCCGTCATGCCTAGGGCCTGTCTGCACAGGACGTGTATTCTGGACAGGCCCTAACCCGCCTTCGGGCGGGCGGCAGAAGTGGGTGGCGCGGCTTTTCCGGCATGCCACCCGGTGTCCGACTTCTGTAGATTCATCATGATGACTCCCAACAAAAACGCCCCGATTTCGGCACCCCCTCGGCGTCTGAACTGGAACGATCCCGGCGTACGCTCCGTGGTCTACCAGGTGATTGCGCTGACCGCGGTAGCCTGGGCCGTGTGGTTCCTGGTTTCAAACACGCTCCACAACCTGTCCGTGCGCAACATCGCCACGGGCTTCGGCTTCCTGAATCGCGAGGCCGGCTTCGCCATCGGCGAAACCGCCATCGCCTATTCCCCCTCAGACACTTACGGCCGCGCCATCATGGTCGGCCTGCTCAACACGCTGCGCGTGGCTGTCCTCGGCATCGTGCTGGCGACCATCCTCGGCACGCTCATCGGCATCGGCCGCCTGTCCAAGAACTGGCTCGTGGCCAAGATCACTTCTGTGTATGTCGAGGTGATGCGCAACGTGCCGCTGCTGCTGCAGCTGTTCTTCTGGTATGCGCTCATCACCGAGAACATGCCGGGTCCGCGCCAGGCGCACAATCCGCTGCCGGGCGTGTTCATTTCCAACCGCGGCCTCAAGGTCCCGGCGCTGGAAGGCAACTCGTTCGACTGGATGCTAGCCGGACTTGGACTGGCGATCGTCGCGATCATCATCCTGGGCCACTACGGCAAGAAGCGCCACGAGGCCACCGGCCACATGTTCCCGCTGGGCCGCTGGGCCATCGGCCTTCTGATCGGCTTGCCGTTCATCGGCTGGCTGGTCAGCGGCGCGTCGCTGACGCTGAACATGCCGGAGCTCAAGGGCTTCAACTTTGCGGGCGGTCTCACGCTGTCGCCGGAATTTGCCGCGCTGCTGGCCGGTCTGGTGATCTACACGTCGGCGTTCATCGCCGAGGTGGTGCGCTCGGGCATCCAGGCGGTCAACAACGGCCAATGGGAAGCCGCCGGCTCGCTGGGCCTGCCGCGCGCCAAGGTGCTGCGTCTGGTGATCCTGCCGCAAGCGCTGCGCGTGATCATCCCCCCGATGACCAGCCAGTACCTGAACCTGACAAAGAACAGCTCGCTGGCAGTCGCCATCGGCTACCCCGACATCGTGTCGGTGGTGAACACGACGCTGAACCAGACGGGCCAGGCCATCGAGGGCATTCTCATCATCATGGGCGCGTACCTCACGGTCAGCCTGTCGATCTCGATCTTCATGAACTGGTACAACAAGCGCATCGCGCTGGTGGAGCGTTGATATGAGCAGCACTACGCATACCCCCAGCGAGGCCCTGCCGCCGCCCAGCAATCAGACGGGACCGTGGGCGTGGCTCAAAACGCGCCTGTTCTCGTCGCCGCTGAACATTCTCATCACGGTACTGCTGGCGTGGTTCCTCCTGATGGCGGTGCCGGCGCTGGTCGAATGGGCTTTCATCAAGGCAAGCTTCGACGCGGCCAATGCACAGGAGTGCCGTGCAGCCGGCGGCGCCTGCTGGGCGTTCATCATTGAAAAACACCGGCTGATCCTGTTCGGCACCTACCCCTACGATGAGCAATGGCGGCCGTTGATTGCCACGGTCATCCTGGTGGCGGTGATCGTCTGCAGCGGCATCCGCCGCTTCTGGAACTGGAAGCTGGCCGTCATCTGGACGGTGGGCCTGACGGCCGTGGCGCTCCTGATGTGGGGCGGCGTGTTTGGCCTGACCTACGTGGAAAACGCGCGTTGGGGCGGTCTGCCGCTGACGCTCATCCTGTCCACGTTCGGCATCGCCTTCGCGTTCCCGATCGGCGTGCTGCTGGCTTTGGGCCGGCGCTCGAAGATGCCGGCCATCAAGGCGCTGTGCGTCGTTTACATCGAGCTGATCCGCGGCGTGCCGCTCATCAGCCTGCTGTTCATGTCGTCGGTGATGCTGCCGCTGTTCCTGCCGGAAGGCTTTTCGATCGACAAGCTCCTGCGCGCGCAGATCGCCATCATCATGTTCGCGGCGGCCTACATCGCGGAAACGGTGCGCGGCGGCCTGCAGGCCATTCCGAAGGGACAGTACGAAGGCGCGGATTCGCTGGGCCTGAACTACTGGCAGCAGATGCGCAAGATCATCCTGCCGCAGGCGCTCAAGATCGTGATTCCGCCGTTGGTCAGCATTTTCATCGCCCTGTTCAAGGACACGTCGCTGGTGGTGATCATCGGTATCTTCGACCTGACGCTGGCGGCCAAGGCAGCCTTGTCCGATGCGGCATGGCGCGGATTCGGGGTGGAGGCGTACCTGTTCATTTCGCTGATCTACTTCGTCTTCTGCTTCTCCATGTCCAAATACAGCCAGGCGCTGGAAAAACGCCTGGCCACGGGTCACGCACGCTAGCAATTTGCCGCGCGTCCGCTGCAAGGCGGGCGCGCAAAGCGATACTTACGGGAGTACAGGCATGTCGGATGCCATTATTCGTTTGCAGGACGTGAACAAGTGGTACGGCCAGTTCCACGTGTTGCGCAACATCAACCTGGACGTCGCGCCAGGCGAGCGCATCGTGGTGTGCGGACCCTCGGGTTCGGGCAAGTCCACGATGATCCGCTGCATCAACCGCCTTGAAGAGCACCAGAAGGGCCACATCATCGTGGACGGCACGGAGCTCACCAATGACCTGAAGCACATCGAGACGATCCGCAAGGACGTTGGCATGGTGTTCCAGCACTTCAATCTTTTCCCGCACCTGACGGTGCTGGAAAACCTGACGCTGGGACCCATGTGGGTGTTGAAGAAGCCGCGCGCGGAAGCCGAGGCCACCGCAATGAAGTACCTTGAGCGGGTGCGGATTCCGGAACAGGCCAAGAAGTTTCCGGGCCAGTTGTCGGGCGGCCAGCAGCAGCGCGTGGCAATCGCGCGGTCGCTGTGCATGAACCCCAAGATCATGCTGTTCGATGAGCCCACGTCGGCGCTGGATCCGGAAATGGTGAAGGAAGTGCTGGACGTGATGGTGAGCCTGGCCCAGGAAAGCGGCATGACGATGATCTGCGTGACGCACGAAATGGGCTTCGCACGCAAGGTCGCGAACCGCGTGATTTTCATGGACCGCGGCGAAATCATCGAACAGAACAATCCGGACGAGTTCTTCGACAACCCGCAGAACGAACGGACAAAGCTCTTCCTGAGCCAGATCCTGCACTGATCCGCCAAACCGCCTTCGGGCGGTTTTTCATTGGTGCGGGCTGCCAATCCCCGGAATTCCGGGCGTTCTTGCCGGTAGCCCTTTGTTACCTTCGTCACGGCGGTGGGGTATGCTACTGACCGCCATTGATCCGGAGTGAGGAGAACACACCATGTCGAACACCCCCCGCAGCGCCGTGCGCCGCGCCCTGTTGCAAGGCGCCGTGGCGCTGGCCGCGACCCTGCCTTTCAGCGCCCCGGCGTTGGCCCAGGCTGCCGATTTCCCCTCGAAGCCGATCCGCTTCGTGGTGCCTTACCCGCCCGGTGGTCCGCTGGATACGATGGCGCGCATGCTGGCCGAAAAGGTGCGTGGCTCGCTGGGTCAGCCGGTGATCGTGGAAAACCGTTCGGGCGCGGGTGGCAACATCGGCGCCGACCTGGTGGCCAAGGCCCAGCCTGACGGCTACACGCTGGTGATGGGCGCGGTGGCGACGCACGCGATCAATCCGTGGCTGTTCGCCAACCTGCCGTACGACCCGGTGAAGGATTTCGCGCCGGTGACGATCGTGGCGGCGGTGCCGAACGTGCTGGTGATGAACGTCGAGTTCGCGCAGAAGAACAACATCGAGAAGCTGGCGGACCTGATCGATTACGCAAAGAAGAACCCGGGCAAGCTGAACTACGGTTCGGGCGGCAACGGCAGCGCGGGCCATCTGTCGGGCGAGCTGCTGAAGGCGCGCGCGGGTATCAACGTCGAGCACATCCCCTACCAGGGCGCGGCGCCGGCGCAATTGGCGCTGCTGTCGGGCCAGTCGGATTTCATGTTCGACAATCTGGCGGCGTCGGCGCCGCTGATCAAGGACGGCAAAGTGAAGGCGCTGGCGGTGACGACGGCGCAGCGTTCGTCGTTGCTGGCTGACGTGCCGACCGTTGAAGAATCGGGCGTGAAGGGCTTTGACCTGGGCACGTGGTTTGGCGTGTTCACGACGGGCGGCACGCCGGCGCCGGTAGTGGCCAAGCTGAACAAGGCATATGCCGATGCGATGGCGCAACCCGACGTGAAGCAGCGTCTGCTGACCATGGGTTCCGAGGCGAGCTCGATGACGCCTGAGGCGTTTGCCGAGTTCGTGAAGGCCGAGAAGGCGAAGTATCAGGAGATCGTGAAGATCTCGGGCGCCAGCCTGAATTGATCTGAAGACGCACGCATTTCATTGCGTGGG